>NZ_JAUBRJ010000038.1:0-13266 GCF_036701805.1 Microcoleus sp. N3A4 | reverse complement strand
CTTTCTAAATTTTGCTTTTCGGTAGCTAATTGCTGCTGCAAAGAAGCGATCGAACTTTCGCGTTCGCTCAACTGCTGCTGTAAAGCTTCGTAACTTGCTTGCAGCGGATTTGGCTTTACACTCACCGAGTCCGATAGAGTTTCTGCCGTTACAGCGTCATTAATTTCGCTTTCTTCGGCTGTTTCCCCTTGCAAGTGGGCGGTTTCGACCTCCGTTGCTTCACCTTTTTTCCAAGTGACAGTAACTTCCGTCTTGTCCTTAGAAATATCCAGAGCGCCTTGTGCCAAGCGTTCTAGGAGTTCAGACCTTGATATTCCGAGCTTGCGAGCGATCGTGTTCAATCGATCGGCACTAGAAGGAGTCAGCGAAAGTCCGACTTTGACTTTGCTTTCTGAATTGGAACTAACTACATTGCGATTTTTTTTGACCATTGGCATTTTCCTCATGCCAACCTACACTTATTAGTATAGTGGCTGAAGCTTCTATTAAAATTAATTATTGTTACTTACCAATTGTGGCAGCTTCCGTTCCAAATCGAACAAAAAGCCGTGAATGTATTCTTCCGTCCATTCCTCGCCGTAGAACCGCTTAAACATTCCCCGGGCCGGGTCTTTTTCGGCACGATACCGCAGATAGCGCAGTTGAGCTTGTAATATATTATCTAACTTTGCGGTATCTGTCACTGGTTCGGCGCGATCGACCAAATCCAAATAAGCGGCTAGATAGTCTTTGAACGCTGCAAAAACGCGAGTTTCCACAACTTCCGTTTCCTTCGGGCGAGTCCACAGAAACGCCGGCGAGAAAAACTGCTTCGCTTCCTCTGGAAAGTCGCCACCCCAGGGAAGGTGCTGTTGGTGATCTTGAAAAATTTGTTCGAGCGGCGCAGTATACTTAGCCTGGTAGTCAGCGTCGCCGCCAAACAGAGGCTGCATATCCAGAGCAATTAAATGGCCACCCGGCAGCGTTACCAAATCCGCGCCAAAAAACGGCAAATCAAAGTTAAGATGCGGGAAAATCACAAAATTGAGCACTTGCAAGCTGCTGCCACCTTGAACGTGAGCCGCGCGAATTTGTCGCAGTTTCGGCGATGAAAAAGCGTAACTTGTCGTTACGATCTCATCTTGTTTTTTCCCTTTGCCAACTGTAGCTTCCTTGAGTTCAAACCCTTCTGGAATCGGGTAAGACTGTAAGTCTAACCGATTTTTCATCAGAGCGATCGCTTCATCTAAAAAAGGCTGATAAAGAGTCATGTCGATTTTATATTTTATATTTTAGATTTGACTTTTACCATTCATAAGTTTGTAGTAAGGACTTTTGTTTTTCCGAGGTTCGCAGCAATGACTTTAGTCCTTTCTTCCTAGGTTTGCAGTCAGGACTTCAGTCATTGCTCACCTTAACTTTAATGACTGAAGTCCTTACTGCGAACTTGCTTTTTTGAAAAATCCATGTAAATTTAGCATTCATCGCGTGTTCGCGCTAACAGCTAAAGGTACAGCATCTTCAAACAAAAATTCGTAAAGAAATTTTTCAGCCCATTCATGACCGAAATAACTGCTAAACAAGCCAGAAGCCGGGTCTCTATCTGCACTGTACTGGTCGTAATCTTTTTGAGCTTTTACGATGCGCTGGATATCTTCTGGGTCTGTCAGCGGTTGTGCTGACGACAGCATTGTCCAGTACAAATCCAAATAGTCTTTAAAAGCTGGATATACCCGATTTTCTACAGTTTCCGCATCAGTTTTGGCGAACAGCAAGTATTTAGAAAAATACTGATTGGCGTCATAAAATTTCATTTCTAAATTTTGGGCCAAATCGTCGTACTTGTCGCGGAGCGATTGTAGAGGTTGAACGTATTTTTCTATATAAGCCTCATCTCTAAATAGTGGCTGAAAGTCGAGAACTACCAAAATTTTCTTCTTGCCGAAAGACAAGAGGTCAATTCCCAACAGCGGCAAATCGTAATTGTGACTCGGATAAACCACGCAATTAAAAACTTGAGCAGATTCACCGGCATCGATGTAAGTGTAGCGGATTTTTCGCAATTGCGGGCATTCGTAACACCAACTGCGGATAGTAGCTGGGGTTTTGCCGCGCTCGCTGACATTGACTTCCAACCCGGAGGGAATCGGGCGACTTTGCAAATCAAACCTTTGAAACAGCTCTTGCTCTAGGTATTCCCGAAAAGGCTGGTACATGGCGAATTAACTCAGATGGCAAAACTCTTGAGATCGTAAAGGATGCCGATCGCCCTCGTCTCGTTTATTAGAAACAAAGTAACAATCCGTAACATTATGAGGGAGATCGGGCTGGGGCGCTCCGTGCAGGCTGGGGTACGTTCCCTCCGCTCCAGGGCCCGTCAGGAAACAGAGTTCAACTTTTCAGCTTTCTCAAGAAGTCGGCCAGCAAAATCTTGTTCTGAAAAGTTGCTCGAATTGTGTCGCTGTTGCTGTAATCAATAATAACTTCAAACCTCTCAAACTGACCGATTGGGCGATCGATATCAACTGTGTTTAGCTCTGTTAGTGCATCATCAATATTCTCAAACTCATATCTTGTACCGAAAAGTGGCATGATAATTATTTGGGAAATGAAACGATTGAGGCAGTTTCTGAGCGTATCCATAAACCTATCGACTTCTTGTTTTGAAACACGCATCAAAGCCAGCCGCAGCTTATTTTTTTCCGAACTATTGAGACTGGCCAACCTCTTGGAAGCAGCGGTATAGCTTTCGTCCGCAGTTTTTTCGTCAAATGCAACATCAAAATCAATTTCCTTAAATGCTGCTACCACATCTCTATAAGGAATATAGATAATTGCAAATCCATTATTTCTCAGTTGATCTAAAGCTGGTTTCGTGAAATCTCCAACTAACACCGCACCATAAAATGGCGCTGACAAATGATGAAGCTCAATGATAGGTAATATAGCGCCTTGGATTTCTTGAGCTTTGTTTTTTGAGTGTTTCGTATATCTACGCCATGCAGACTCGATAAATGCAACAGGTCTACCGAGCTGGTCGTCTGTACCGTCGATCTCAATTACAAAATCTAGATCGTGTTTGTTCCCGTATTTGTCTTCCCAAGTAACTTTTTTACCGCTTCTAGCTGGACGAGAATGCTGCCAATCGAGGTAGTAGTTTTTGGTTTGTGCAAACTGTTGTAGCCGAGGTTTGAGAATATCATCGAGTACAATATCTTCAAAAAGTTTGCCGAGAGCCTGCCCAAACTTATGGGATGCAGATTGCGCCATAAATTAACTATTTATCCAAAGTCGTCCTTCATGCAGCGGAATATTGTGTTTTCGGTTTTTCCACTTGACATTACGCTCCCTAATCTGCTCAAAATACCAGGAATCAAACCCTGCCGCAACAGCCAGTTTGCCGAGCCACTGCTCGACCGGAACATACACTCCGTAGGGAGCAGAATCTCCGATTACAAAGCAAATTTTGCAATTAGATGCTGCAACTCGACGCAGGGCATGAAATACAAATCCCATATCGATAAAATAAGCAGCAATCATTGTGTGATATGCCTTATTTCCGCTCTTAGTTACTCGAATCTTGTTGAGTTCTTGACAAACCGGTATCAGTTCGTCTAGAATCGGCTCGATCGTCGATTCAGCTATTAAAGTATCTAAGCAAAGCCGCTCCTTTGAAACGTGCTGTGAACTTGAACGAATGAGATATTTGCGAACAGTCTCATGTAAATCTCCCCAAGAATTCACCTCGCCCCAGAAGGTCATTTCAAGACGTGTAGAATCCGCATAATCGTAGTTATTTGCGTAGGGGGGAGAAGTTATGATTAAATCTATAGATCGATCGGGAATACTTTTTAAGTTTCTCGCATCTTCTTGAATAAAAGTGGCTCGACTTTCTCTAGAAATAAATTGCATTTGATACATATCTTCTTGCATCATAGCAACCTGCTTTTCTAGGGCATCGAATGGTTCACAAGTCTTAGCTTTGCGTTTGTTAGGGAGAATATATTGCCACTGTGCAGTACCTACATGACTTGATGGTCGTAGAATGGCACAAATGGCTAGAAAAATCAGAGACTGTAATTCTTCAGATAGAGATGGGGCTATTTCAATATAAGCTTGTCTAATTTTGAAGAGGTCTATTAACCTCTCATCTGTGTAGCATTTGCTTAGTAATACTGGAATTTTTTCTGGAAGCTTTGGCGGTAGACTTGCAGCAAAACGCTTAATTTCGGTAACTGCTGCCAAAAATTCAGGAATGTGTACTATCCAGGCAAGTTTACCTTTTGCAAGCTTACAAACAAAAGGATGCGCTTCGATACCGCAAGAATTTATACCAAGCTTATCGGCGGTGACGCAAACAGTACCAGATCCTGCAAATGGATCGAGGATCGTTTGAGGTTCCAACTCTGTTATGACTTGTTCCACCCAAGCTGCTGAGAATCCCGCCGAATAGCGAAACCACCTATGGATAGGCAATTTCATGTTGTCTGCGAACGTACCTGTCCTTTCCTTGATGGCTCTGGATTGAGGATTTTCGTACAATTCAGGGATGGAATTAAAAAGCTGAAGCCGATCGGGCTTATTCATTAAGCTTCATGAGTTCAATACTCTGATAGAGAACTACAGTATCTTACTCTAAAGGTTTAAAGTCGCACCTGCAACTCGACGATCTCGATCTTTTGCCAAATAGCTCACAGCAGCGCGAGCTTGAGGATTGTCAAATTTTCTGAGAGCGCGCGCAACTCGCAGCCGAATTTCCCAGTAATCCGCGCTCACTAGAGGTAACAATTGCTGCAATGCCTCTTCTTGCTTCTCCGTATTTGCCAGCAGGCCCAATCCGTCAATTGCCACTTCCTGAACTGGTAAATCTTCGCCGACTAGACCGATCGCACAAATTTCAAATACTGCATCAGGACACTGCATTTCGTACAGCGGAGCCATAATGCTGCGGCGGACGAGCCAATTGTCATCGCGGCGAAAGGCTTCCACTAAATGAGCAATCGCCTCGGTTCCGAACATTGACAGAGAGTTAGCGGCTTCGGATCGCACGTTCGGATCGCGATCGAACTGCATCATTTTTAACAGCGCCTCAAAAGATTCCGCAGTTTGACTCTGCCGCAATCCCATCGCCACGAACGATCGCACCATAAACTCCGGATCGTCCACTTTACTCAGCAACATCGGTAGCGCCACCGCAGAATCGCACTTTCTCAAAGCCGTTACCCCCCGCAGCCTGTCTTGAGAATCCGAACTTTGCAGCGCTATTTGGATTTCGCTAATTTCCATAAGCTAATTAAAATATATTTTTGTTACTTTTCTTTACAAGTTTAGCAAAAATTGCGGGATTTTGGGAAAATTAAAAAAAATTCAGTTATTAGATTATGTCTGCAAATTTAGAGGCTCAAACTTCAACACCAGAGGAAGTTCTGGAAGTAATTGCTGAGTTGGAGCAATATCGGCAACGGCTGATCGACGATACCGTGGAAATGGCTAAAAAGGTAAAAATGCCCAAGCAAGCAGTGATGAAGCAGTTGGAAAATCATCCAGAGATAGTTTATATCGACGAGACGCTCGCGAATTTGCGATCGCAGCAAAATTCCTGAAAACTGCATGAATTCCGCTGCTGTAAGGGCGGGTTCACGCCGTGTCTGCATGCACATCCAGAATAATTCTAAACCCGCCCTCCCCACGCGATCGTAGACTTGATATTAAACATTCTGTCAGGTCAATCAATCGCCCCGATCGCTGACGCACTCGCGACCGAAGAAACCGGGTTTTTCAACCCCAGTCGATCGCCCTCCACGAGATATTTTCGTCCATCAAATCAGGTTTCTGTTTAAGTCCTCGCCCTCATCGAAAGGATTGGGCAAACACATCAGCGAATCTGAAGAATTATTAATGATGCTATCAGTATCTTTCGCTCCGGGAAAAATAGAAACTTCCTCTTTGCTGTCTTTTTTTGTTCTAGCTGTCCTAGTAATTTTTGCATAAAACTCAAAATTTAAACAATATTAAATTAGGCTACTCCAGATTTAGGTTAGTTTGGGGTGATGCCGATCGCAATTGCGGTAAACTTCTAATATGCCATCTGCTAGTAATTACCGATCGATCTTTTGTCTATGACACTCCAATTAAGCGAAAAAGCCAAAGAATTAATCCCGAAAGCCCGAATTGTCAGCTTTCGCGCCTGGGAAAGTTCGCACTCTCCTGCTGAAATCCAACTCTTTCAGGCTGCTGACGACGCAGGTCGCTATCTCACCGATGAAGATTTACAACAACTTCACTCATCCGAACCAAAATCGGTTAGTAATGCCAAGTTCCTGCGCGACAGTGCGGCGGATATCGTATCCGAAGCCAGGGAACAAGTTTTAGCGGAATATCCCAATATTTCTCAGCCGGGAGGCGACCTTTATCCCCCAGCCAGGGCGGAAGCTTGTTGGCGAGATTTCTGGCATTTTCTCCGCTGCATTACCTATGGAATTGCGGGAAATACCGCCGAATTTACCAGCGATGAAGGACTGCATTACATGAATTTGCTTTATCAAGAATTGGGCGTTCCTTTGCCTGCAATGGTGCTGGGTTTGGAAGGTATCAAAGCGGCTAGTTTGAAGCGGTGCGATTCGGGCGATCGAGCAAAATTAGCTCCTTATTTCGATCGTTTAATTGAGAAGTTGAGCCAGTTTAGTTGATATTACAGTCGAGGGTTAATTAACGCAGGCTTTAATATCAAAATCGGCGATTTAATGGCTGCTAGACAAACCCAGTCCCAGCCAGGAGATCGCGACTAAGAAATAAAGCGGGTATTTAAGCCGAATTTGGCATTAAGAATGTAGGCGCACCCTCTTGATTGGAGTCTGCACAGGCAAACTTTGTTTGTTTGGAAGTGATTTAAACCGCCGATTATTTACAACCAGTGGCTGGGGCGCAGCGCACAATACAATCGGTTTTAACCCGCGATAATCGGAGATAAAAGCGCAATTTGCCACCTTAATTCTCCCGCGCGTAAAACCCTAAATGATTGGAAATAGGACGTTCCTGCATGGGGATTTTATTCTGAATCGGAGCATTCAACAGTTTCGCTCCTGACGGCGATGCTACTGCAAAAGTTACCGATCCGCCACCATCTAAATTTAGCACTGTCTCGGCTCCCAACTGCATCGAAATGTCAGTGATTTCGCTCACTTTCAGACCTTCACTGTAAAGCCTCTGCTTGCCGTCTGCCAGAATCAACCACAACTTGTCGCCTGTTTTGTCGATCGCCGCGACTGCACGGGGATAGGGTCGATCCTGTTTGCGTTCTTCCTGACTTTGTGTTACGGGTTTGCCCTTTTTCACCAGCAAAGTATCTCCGGCAACTGCATGGGCTGTTCCCGAAGGACAAGTGCCGTTTTCGATTATTTGAGCGCGGTTTGTGGCATCAAAACAAAGGGCGGGAAAGTTTGAGTGCGGTTGAGAATAAGCTTGGCTTTTGGCAATGGCGTGTCCGACATTATTGACTCGATCGCCGCTGCGGGGATAGTAATCCCAAGGTGTTTCCTCGATGCAGGGATAAAAAAAATTGGCGTTGACTGCTAATTGCAATTTAAATTCTTTCAGGAATTCAGTAGCGGTGCGGGCATTGGTTTCTGTTAAATCGGCTGTTGGGTTTCCGGGAGTGACAAAAATTCCTATTCCCGGCGCTTTTAGGTCGATGCTAACAATGTGAATTAGGGTGGGACGCGGATTAGGTCGAAATTCCCTGCGGTAGGCTATTCCTTGAAAGAGCGATCGAGCTTCGTTTGTTTGTTTGGGACGCAAAAAGTAGGGAATGTTGTAGAGTAGTATTGGTGCGAGCAATATTCCGAGACCGATGATAGGCGCAATTTGTTTGATATTGGGCACAGCAGTTAGTTTCATTTGGTGAAGCAGATTTTTTTTAAACGAACCGCGAAGAACGGAAGGACGCCAAGGAAGATAAGAGAGAAAAGAGAAGAGGGTATATTCACATTTTTTGAAATATGAATTATTCTGATTCCAATAATTTTAGCAATCAAATTGTACGAAATCGATCGTTTCGAGGACAAGTTCTTAACGGTGCTGATTTCAGCGGTGCGGATGTTCGAGGCTGCAATTTTAGAAACGCTCAGTTAGCGGGTGCGAATTTTATCGGTGCGAAAATCGGGCTTTCTCAGCGACAGATTGCTGTTTTGAGTGCTGGGGCGATCGCGATTTGTTTGGTGGTGGGCGATGTTCTGACTCGACTGATTTTGGGAACCCAAGGAGAAGTACCGGAGTCTCGCAGTTGGCCTTTTGTTCTGTTGCTGTACGGGGTTTTGAGCGCTGCTGGCTTCGCTTCGGCGATCGCCAGCAAACAGCCAGAAACCTCAAAAGCGGGTAGATTTGCACGAACAATTTCTGCTATTCTATCAGGAGCTTTGTTGGGATTTTTCTATGCTGGCACTGCAACTAATAATAATTCCCAGGCTGCTGTTGCTGGAATGGCGATCGGCGGGGTGTTAATGTTTTTTGTGAGTTCCCGGATTCGCAGCCAATTGGCAAAGGTGGCGATCGCATCGGCTGGAAGCGTGGCGGCTTACGCAGCGGCTTTTTTGTTCAGTGCAACGGCTAGCGCTTTTGTCAGCACTCACAAACTGTTTTGGGGTATGTGTTTTGGTTTGCTGTCGCTGCTTTATCTTTGGTTTGCGTTTGTGTCTTTCTCTGCTATTGTTCGAGAAATTGGAAATGCTGAGGGTACTTCCTTCACAGGGGCAAATCTCACTGATGCTAAGTTCGATATGAATTGCATCAATCTAAAATCTAAAATTTAAAATCTCAAATCCCATGACTGACTTTCAAACAGCAATCGATCCAGCAGAAAGCGACGCTTTGCTGCAAACGGTGAGGGAGCAAATGGCCCTCGAAACTTTCAATCCCAACGACAGCGAACTTCTCAAAAAGATGGTCGAATGTATGGGAGATTCGCGGGGAATGATGAGGCTGAGTTTTGCCGAAACCCTCGGCTCAATTGGCAAACCTGCAACTCCTTCTTTGCTGGAAGCTCTAGCACATCACCCCAACCCAGTCGTGCGTAGAGCCTCTGCTAAAACGCTGACTCTGATTTGCGATCCCGTCGCCCTTCCCAGCCTGCTAGAAGCTTTTTTACACGATGAGGATACCGTTGTCAAAGGTTCTTCTGCTGCTGCTCTCGCCCAGTTGGGCGAACCGTCAGTACCGCATCTGCTGGAAGTCTTAGCCTCGCCCAAATATTCAGAAAATACCAAAGGACACGCGGCTTGGGCTTTGGCATTTATTGGATCGAAGGCAAAAGAGTCTTTGTATCGAGAAATCACCTCCGATTCGGTTGAGGTGCGGGCTGCTGTTGTGGGGGCGATCGCCAAAATTGCTCGAGAAGAACCCGAAGAAGCTGCATTCAACCTGTTAGTTAACGCTCTCACAGATGCTGCTGAAACCGTGCGAATCGAAGCAGCATCAGCTTTAGCAAATGCTGCTTACAAACCCGCCATTCCCAACCTCGTCGAGTTGCTGCACCATGCGAGTTGGGAAAGCCGAAAAGCGGCGGCTCTGGCATTGATGAAAATTGGTGTTAGCGAATATCCGCCGGAGTTTTCTGTTGTTTTGGAACCGCTGGCATCTGCTTTGAATCAGGAGTCGGAAGCGCAAGTGCGGCAGGTGCTGCAACTGGCAATTTCGCAGATTGAAAAAAAGTCGGGGGAGGAAGAGTGGGATTAAAGACAAAGCCTGCGGTTTCTAACCGCGCCTGCACAAACAAAACCCACTCCAAGTGGGTTACAAGAATCTTTACTCGATCGGCTCTTGACATTGGGAGCATCCCATTTTTGCTTTCAGATCGTGGACGGTTGCATCAGAATAATATATTTGGATGATATAGAGTGCGAGCGTCCATAGCGAACGACCTATGCCGCGAGCGAGACGCTCGCACTCCTAAAAAACGCTTTTTACCAAATTGGGATGCTCCCCTTGACATTTCCCTCTCCAAATGAAAGCACAAGCATAGTAGCCAATCAAAGCACAACCACAAGCAGAGGCAACCTATCTGTCACAAAAAAACGAAAAAAAATACAGGTAATCTCGATTCGCAGCCTCGGTAATGATGCTGCTCATTATCCAGATGTCCCAAATCTAATTGATAGCTTAAACCCAACTTTCAAGAAAGCAGAATGACAGAATTTGAATGATGTCCGCCAAATTTCCCGGGATGCCGAAGCAGTAGGAAACTTCACTGTCTTTAATATCAAAGGCAACGAATATCGTCTAATTGTCGGCATTAACTATGAGGAACCCCAATTATTTTTTACCAATATTTCCTCGCCCGCGCTGAATACGAGAAAGACAAATGGAAAAATGATGATTACTGTTGATGGAGCCATTTATAGCAACTTGCTGGCAGAAATCGCTCCAAGGGCGATCGAAACTCAATCCGCGATCGAAGACCTGCGAGTTTTCACTCTTATACAGTTTGTCATTAATTTGGTAGCCTGAAAAATTGAGCCTCCTGAAGTTCAAGGGGTGATATCAAATCTGGTTAAACGATCGTAAAACCTGTAAGGATGGGTCTTGATGTCAAGTTTTCGGTATCGATCGGGTATTGTAAGAGCGATAATCACACGCTCGCATTAGAAGTCTAAAAGATTGGGTAGCCAGTGCTCGTATGCCTTCCACCTGGATTAACTTGGAGGCTCTCTAGAAGGCTGCCCAGGAACTACTCACTCGACTTGGCAACATCATGGCATTAAAAAAAGCAGTCTTTTTAGACAAAGACGGAACCTTAGTGGTCGATGTCCCCTGCAACGTTGACCCGAAGAAAATTGTCCCAGTCAGTAATGCAGTTGCGGCATTACGACTATTGTCGGAACTTGGCTACAAGTTGTTGGTTATCACCAATCAATCGGGTATAGCGCGAGGTTATTTCTCTGAACAAGAGCTAATTTTGTACTTACACGAACTTGATACCCTCTTTAGGGAGAGTAACATTATTTTAGATGGGTTTTACTACTGCCCTCATGATAAATCAGCAGATTGTGATTGCCGCAAGCCGAAGCCAGGAATGATTCAGAAAGCAGCTCACGAGCATGGTATTGATTTAGCCGCATCTTGGTTCATTGGCAACACCTTGAACGATGCTGAAGCGGGTTATCGGGCAGGATGTCGAACAATTTTGATTGACGACGGCAATGAAACATTAGAGGAGTTTAATCGCGATAGCTCTTCGCTGCTGCAAAGCGGAGATCGCATCCCTCACTACATTGTTCCCGACCTCTACAGCGCCTCACACATTATCAATAGTAAAAGTAATTCATTGTGACTCGGGGTACGAGCGGGTTAGTAGCACTGCTGTACCTAGTAGCGGCAGGAAAGCGGAAGAAGCCTCTCGGGGGCAAGAGTATTGCTGGATAAGGGCTACAAGCGACTAGGCAGCATCTCGTGCCTTAATGGTAGGCATGGCATGGTACAACAAACAAAATGCTCAAAATCATTACTAAACAATGATTTTGAGCATCGGATGAAGCAATGCGAGCATACTAGGTACGGTAAACCCGAGATTTTGCAACACATCATGCAATCCAGCGGCACCCGTCAAGCGGACTTGGTAGGTATCATCGGATCGAGCGCTGTGGTGTCTGAGGTTGTGAATGGGAAAAGAGCGATTAGCAAGGCACAAGCTAAGGCTCTAGGTGATTATTTTAAAATCTCACCGAGCTTGTTCATTTAATTGAAATGTGTGCAGTGCACACCCTACTTTTGAATAGTAATACCAACTCCGGTAGCATCGGAATGATACCGGAGTTGGTATAAGCTGTGCATTTCGCACCATCCATTTATATATAGCCTTTCTCAAAAAGATGAGGTATGGCTGACAGCTTACATAACCACCCAGACGCTTGAGGGCCCAAGCCCAACAACGTACCTCATCTTTCGCTCGAACCGCTATATTATACTGTTACCAATTACTAATTGTCTATTACAAAATGAACAGCGATCGCCTGAGTGAAATTGAAATTAATTTGCGCGCGCCAGCACTGAATGTGCGAAAAAACGCCTTAGACGAACTTGCAGAAATCCCCGCCGATATCGCCGTCCCAATTCTACAAAAACTAGCCAGAGAAGAAAATTTTGCCCTGCGCCGCCTGGCCGTCATGGGCTTGGGAAATCACCGCAGCGAAGCATCTTTTCAAGCTTTGCAACAGACGATCGCAGAAGAGGAAGACGGTAATGTAATCGCTGAGGCAGCTAATTCTATTTTTGACTTTGGCGAGCCAGCAATTCCTATACTTCAACAGCTATTCGAGATTTCCGATAACTGGTTGGTCCGTCAAACTGTAATCTCTTTGTTAGTGGAAACAGATCGCTTTGATGTATTGTTAGCCCTAGCAATAGCAGCTCTCAAAGATGAAACGCAAACCGTTCGAGAATCTGGTATTCTTGCTCTCAAAAAAGTTTTAAGCTCGCCTTTGAAGGATGAAGCTGTAAGTTGGTTAACAGTTATGGCGCAAGATTCATATTGGCGGAATCGGTGGCGATCGGCGATCGCCCTCCACGGTACTCAAGACTCCCAAGCTAAGCAGTTGCTCTCCCAACTCCAGCGGGACGAGAATTGGAGGGTAGTCGCAGCAGCTTTAGAAGGCACCTTGGCAGAAAACTGAGGAAAACCCAGCAGCGATCGCGATCTGTCCCATCGAGCGAGCAGATCCATCAACGGGACATTATTGTTTCTAAATCGCCGAGGAATTAAGCAAAAGCCTCGCAGCAGCCCGAAATCCTCCCAATACCGGATGCCCCAGGCCCCACGCTCCCGAGAGGAGAATGTTACAGATTATTACTTTGTTTCTAATAAATGAGACTGGAAGGCCCTTTGTCTTTTATGTTCAAAATCGACTTGTTAAACAACAAGATTTCTACCTTTTATTCACAAGGAGAACTCAATGCTAGACGCATTTTCCAGAGCCGTACTCACGGCAGATGCCAAGACCGGTACTATTGGTGGCGCTGAACTCGCTGCACTGAGAAGTTTTATTGCTGACGGCAACAAGCGCTTGGATGCAGTAAACGCGATCGCCAGCAACGCTAGCTGCATAGTTTCTGATGCCGTCGCCGGCATAGTCTGCGAAAACCAAGGCTTGATTCAAGCCGGTGGCAATTGCTACCCCAACCGTCGCATGGCTGCTTGCTTGCGCGACGGCGAAATCATCCTGCGCTACGTTAGCTACGCTCTGCTGGCTGGCGATGCTTCCGTTTTGGACGATCGTTGCTTGAATGGCTTGAAAGAAA
>NZ_JAUBRJ010000037.1:23571-73315 GCF_036701805.1 Microcoleus sp. N3A4 | reverse complement strand
GTAGGCACAGATATTTTTCCTACACTGAATGTATGATAATCCTTAGTCATTAAAGCCAGAACTGCGGAATGTGGGTTAACACTGTTGAATCAAGAGAATTAGTTGGTAAGAATGCTCGCTGTAGGGGAGCCGTACTTTTGAGCTATTGCTTCCATTACTTGCCACTGTTTTTGAATTTTTTCATGGTATTTATTGGTTCCATAATCTTCAATGCTTGGTGCTGGCCATATAGTTCCAACTGTTTCTAAAGATTCAGCGATCGCTAACATCATGTTGGTTAAACTAGGAAACCATAAAGAAGGGTCACATTCTTCTAGTTGTAGCACAGGTGAGTTTTCAACCTTTGTTTCCGAACCAGCAATGAATAGAGAACCATTTTCATAGGAAACAAATTGAAGATACTTTGGATCGTGAAAAGATGGAGAATAATATCCTTTTGCCTCCTCAATAGACACGAAATGAATTAAGTCACTTACGGATTCAAAAAATCTCTCCAGCGCACAGGAATATGTCGAATTACTGTATGAACCATCGTCATCATCTGGCCACATCATACCTACAGGTGCGCCGGCCCACTGATAAAATTCATAGGCTTCATCAGATAGCTGAAATGGAAAAAAACTGAGTTTTTTTTCAATTTCTTCTCTGGGTCTATCTGGCTCGCTTAGCTCACAGTAAATACTGATTCGCTCAAGAGCCTCGGTCATCACAGACATAGTTTATTACTCCCAAATCAACTTCAAAATGCTGCTATTGTATTGTCAAAATAACACATAATTATCATTGCCTAAGCGGAAACGACCTAATAGCCGATTACCAATGCCCAATTCCCAATTCCCAATTCCCATATTTAACTTTCACCTAAATACGCTTTGCGAACAGTTTCATTTGACTGCAAATCGCTAGCAGTACCGGCGACTACAACCTGACCAGTTTGGATGACATAGCCGCGGTGAGCTACACTTAAAGCCATACGGGCGTTTTGTTCCACCAGTAAAATAGTTGTTCCTTCAGCATTAATATCGCGGACGATCGCAAAAATTTGACTGACTAACATCGGTGCCAATCCCATACTCGGCTCGTCCAATAATAACAAGCGGGGGCGCGACATCAAAGCCCGGGCGATCGCCAACATTTGCTGTTCGCCGCCGCTGAGAGTTCCCCCTTTTTGACTAATTCTTTCTCGCAAACGAGGAAATAAATTTAATGCTTTTTCCATATCGGACTTGATACCGAGAGAATCGCTGCGGAGATAAGCACCCATTTCTAGGTTTTCTTGCACCGTCATTCGCGGAAAAATTAGCCGCCCTTCTGGACTTTGAGAAATCCCCAAACGAACGATCGCCTCTGTAGATAGTGCTTCTAAAGGCTTTCCCTCAAATAATACAGTGCCTTGGCGCGGGCGCAGCAGTCCTTGAATCGTGCGGAGAGTTGTAGTTTTCCCCGCCCCGTTGCTGCCAATTAATGTCACAACTTCTCCCTGCGAGACTGTTAGCGATACTCCTTTGAGAGCGTGGATATTTCCGTAGTAGGTGTGAATGTCTTTAATTTCTAGCATGATTACTTTTTAGAATATATTGTCTGAAAGTTACATCAAAAGTTGAGGAACGATCCCAAACATCGATCGAGTAGTATGGGCGGGGGCGGGTTTATGAGATTGTCTCTTATGGCCAATTATTGGCAGTTTTACCCGCCCCTACAAAATTTAACATCATACAAGTCCGAATCAAACGGAAATGATATAAGGTGCGCTGCGGCGAACCTTACCCATTACCCATTGCCATCTTCTTCTTTTCCCAAATATGCCTCAATTACGCGAGGATCGGCGCGAACTCGATCCGGAGTTCCCTCAGCAATTTTAGTACCGTACTCCATCACACTCACGCGATCGCTAATTCCCATCACCACTTTCATATCGTGTTCGATTAGCAAAATACTCAAATCTAACTCATCGCGAATCCGGTAAATAAAGCGAGTTAAATCAGCAGTTTCGTTCGGGTTCATCCCCGCAGTCGGTTCGTCCAAAAGCAACACTTTCGGATCGGAAGCCAAGGCCCTGGCAATTTCCAATCTCCGCTGGTCGCCGTAGGAAAGGTTTTTTGCCAACTCCGGCGCTTTAGCAGCACCTAAACCGACAAAATCCAGCATACTCAAGGCTTTTTTCTTAGCTTCCCGTTCCTCCAAAATCACAGCCGGAGTGCGGAGGATTGCGCCCAACAAACCTGTTTTTAACCGGCAGTGCCTGCCCACTAAAACATTATCCAGCACAGTCATGTTGTTAAACAAGCGGATATTTTGAAAAGTTCTAGCAATGCCGAAACTTGTCAGGCGATCGGGAGGCAAACCCGTGATATTCTTATGTTCCAAGAGCAACTGACCGGCACTCGGTTTGTAGATACCCGTCAGCATATTAAAGAATGTGGTTTTGCCGGCACCGTTGGGCCCGATTAAACTGGCGATCGAGCCTTTTTCCAATGTTAAACTAACCTGGTTGACCGCAGTCAAACCGCCGAATCGCATTGTAAGTTGCTGTGCTTCTAATAATGACATTTTGGTTTTATTTCCTCTGCTGTAGGGTGCGTGACTGCGAATAGATTTGGGCCCAGTCTAACAGGGCTGTGGCGTCACGCACCTTCCTGAATATAGCGGGGTTCGATCTTCTCCGGTAGGGTGCATGACTGCAAATAGATTTAGGCGGAGTCTAGCCAGCCTCTCGCGTCACGCACTTTTCTGAATATACGGGCATTTGAGCCTCGAATTTGTTATTAGGAGCAGTTTTTGTTACTTGGCTGTGGTAAGGTGCGTCAGCAGCAAATTGTTTGAGTTGAGTCAACGTTTTGGACTGACGCACCCTACTGCATTCTCTAACGTACAAACAAAATAGAACTTAAAAAGATTAGATTCTAGAGAAAGTTGAGGGCGATATTGTTGGTGCAACTCAGCAGTTGAGAATCTGTCAATAATTTTGAGATTGACATCCTCAGCCAAAGTTTCAATATTTTCAAACCCAGTAATCCACGGTGCATACATACTTTCGTATTTATCTATGTAATCATTAATATCTTGGTAGCCCGTCGTTCTCAAAATCACCTGCTCCGACATATAATCAAAAGACAATCGGAAATTCTGGAAATTGTCGCGAATTTGTTCTAACACAAATATTACATCTTTTTTTGCCAGCAAGGTAGTGTTGCCTTCCCACAAAAAATATGTCGCTCGCTCGAAATCAACTTCGCTCTGTTTCAGCAAGGAGATTAAACCGTCTTTTATGTAATCGCCGGGAATGTAGCGAACATTTGCACTAATTTTGTTGGCTTTGAGAGTTTTTGCTTTTAATTGCAGTGTCGCGGGGTCGTCTATTTCAAAATAAAGCACTCCTTCTCCATTTATTCTAGCAGCGCGAGTATCCAAACCCGAACCTAAAATAACTATTTGCTTGCAACCTCCTAAAATTTGATTAGACAAAACATCATCAAAATATTTAGTCCGCAACTTAACCATTTCTTTAGCGGCGGGAGAGTTTTGAGTTATTTCGCTGGCAGTTTTTTTTGTTTCCTCATTCAACCAGATTTTTACTACATTATCAGTGTAAAGAGGATTTGGTTCTGCATTCTCTTCCGCTCTCAATTCGGCTACAATAAAAGCAGTCCCAGTTACATTATTAGTCATCGCTAATTTTTTAACCTTATTTTAAATCCGTTTAACGACGCTGTATGGTGCGTCAGTCTTGAGATTAGTGCGAAAAATTAAAGTTTTCTGACTGACGCACCCTACCTGATGCGATCGGGGCTTTAGTCCCGATCTATTTAACCAGACATAATATTACTATTGACTTCTCGCATCTGCTAAAGACTCATTGCTAGCTTCAGCATCCGAATGCAGTTCAGCTTGGTGAATCTTATCGGGAATCAGCCCCTCCGGCCGCACGATCATCATGACAACAAGAGTTAGGCCGAATAGAAATAAGCGCATTTGAATCGGGTCTAAACTGGTGGCCAGAAAGTCTCGCAACTGGGGAATTGCAATCCTGGGGAGTACAAAAGTATTTAGAAAACCCTTGAGGACTTGGGCTAATTGTGGCAGATAAAGCCGATCGGCAGACATGATAATGATAGCGCCCAAAATCACCCCCGTCATGTTGCCCAAACCGCCTAAAATCACCATACACAGGATGATTACCGACACCGAGAAATCGAAAACGCTGGGAAAAATCGCGCTAATATAGGCGGCGTAAAATGCGCCTGCAAACCCCGAAAACGTCGCTCCCATCGCAAAAGCCGAAAGTTTGGTTTTCACCAGGTTAATCCCCATCGCACTAGCCGCTAATTCATCTTCGCGCATGGCATTCCACGCCCTGCCCAAGCGGGAATCTCGCAGCCGCGAAATCATGAAGTAAGCGAAGACAACTAGCAGCAAAATTAGGTAGTACCAGGGAAAGTAGTTGCCGGTGCTGAAAGTGCCGACAATGGGGAGAGATGGACGCCCGATCGGGTTTATTCCCGCTTCGCCGCCGGTGAGGTTAAAAGGTCGATCGCACCCAACCAGACAAAGCACCAACTCGGGTTTCCCCAATAGGGAAGCAACAATCTTCGACACTGGTTCGTCGATCCGAATCGCGGTTAAATTCCTAAAGACAACCGGGATAATTTCGCCAAAACCGAGGGTAACAATCGCCAAATAATCGCCCTTGAGCCGCAGTGTCGGAATACCGAGGATTACGCCCGCGATCGCAGCTACACCGGCGGCGATCGGCAATACCACCCAAAAATTCCAAGCAATATTTAACTGCCCAGAAGATAGCAAAGCCGTCGTGTAAGCGCCGATCGCAAAAAACGCCGCATATCCCAAATCCAACAAACCCGCAAAACCCACAGTAATATTCAAACCCAGCGCCAGCATAATAAAGATTTGAATCTGTACTACAGTAGCAATCCAGCCTGTTTGAGCTTGAATGTCGATAAACGGAAACAGAATTAGAATAAAAGCTAATGTCACCAGAGTTGCCAGCCGCTGGCGTTCCCCCTGCAAACCCTGCAAAGCACCCATTAACGTAGCTGTCAAAATTGCGATCGTCAAACTGCAAATCCCGTACAGCAGCGTAGTCGGCAAAGCCACAGCAGGTTGACCAGAAAAAGGTCTAATCAAAACCCCTTCTACCACACTCGCAACTAACAGCCAAACTCCCAATCCCAATCCCGCTAAACTACCGATAGTCGCACCCATTTTCGGGCTGTAAACCTTCTGATCTTGACAGCTCATAAAGCCCGCCGCCGTACCCATCAGCCACCCGATTACAGTGCCGCTCCAACCGCCGAATAGGAGGACAGTCAAAGAGCCGATCGCTCCTAAAATACCGCTCGATTTAATTGCTTGGATTATTTTATTAGTCATTAGTTATTAGTCATTAGTTATTAGTTATTAGTCACTGTTCACTGTTCACTGTTCACTGTTCACTGTTCACTGTTCACTGTTCACTGTTCACTGTTCACTGTTCACTGTCAACTGTCAACTGTCAACTGTCAACTGCTATATACTGGAACTGTTACCGCAACACACTTCAAACGGGCGATCGCGATATGGTACAAGCACCTCAAAAAACTATCACCCTGGACGAGTTTTTGCAACTCCCAGAAACCAAACCCGCTAGCGAATACATCAACGGTGTCATTTTACAAAAACCTATGCCCCAAGGAAAACACAGCACAATTCAGGGAGAACTCATCACGACAGTTAATGCAGCGGGCAAACCTCAGCGGATTGCTTGGGCATTTCCAGAACTTCGCTGCACCTTTGGCGGACGTTCTATTGTTCCCGATGTCGCGATTTTTGTTTGGAATCGCATTCCCCTAGATGCTGACGGCGAAATTGCCAATACATTTAATGCTCACCCAGACTGGACAATAGAAATTTTGTCTCCAGCCCAAAGTCAAACCAAAGTCACAAACAATATTTTGCACTGTTTGAATGCTGGTTGTCAGATGGGTTGGTTGCTCGATCCCGATGAAAAAAACATTTTAGCCTATCCCGCAAGGCAGCAGCCAATTTCCTTGCAAGAACCGACAGATATACTACCGGTTCCCGAATTTATGCCGGAAATGCAGTTGACTTTAGGCGAAGTTTTTGGCTGGCTGAAACCAGGGAATATTTAAAATGTAAAATGCGATCGTGCATACTCGTTTCTCAATTTACGCACTACGCTGCTCAGTCCGATTTTCCTCAATGGCGATCGGGATGAGTTGAACCTCCAATCGCTGATTGAGCGCGCGCGCAATTTTTTGCAGCATTAAAAGCGAGTGTTCCTCATACTCAGCATCTTCAAGCTCCGCAATCACCGACTGTTTCGTCCCAATGCGATCGGCAAGTTGCTGTTGGGTCAATCCTGCTTGCATCCGAACACGATAAATCAGTTGTGCAAGTTCTGCATTGAAAGAGGATTCCTTAATCATTTCCTCCATTTCAGGATCTTCAGAGGTCATTTGTTGAAGGATCTTTAGTGCATCATTCGTCTTCGCCATCTTCTGTTTCCTCCACATAGGTATGAACTGCTGGATTGGCTTCAAATTGAGCCTTTTGCTGAATTGCCCGCTCAATCTCTGTATCAGGGACTCGATCCTCATCTTTTGTGATGGCATGAGTCAAAATTGCTACATTCTGCCCAGAAAAGAAGTACAAAATGCGATACTGCACTCGAAGATGCTTTGCCCGTAATTCATAAATTCCGTCACGCAGATAATCTGCCACAGGTCTTCGTAACTCGTAACCTGTACTTGCTAGTTGTTGAATTCGCGCAACACAGTTGGCATATCCTTTGCGATCGTGCTTCATGAGGATCTTAAGCCATTCCAAAACTGGAGCCGCGCCATCTCGATCTTGATAAAAAATAACTTTTGTTTCGGGCAAAGTTTTCGATCCTCGTCATCCACATTTACTTTATCACAAAATTGCTATAATTAGTGTATTTCGTGATTTTGCAGGTGGATATTTCAGGCGATCGCAAATCCGGTATGTTTGCGGACTTCCGGCGAATGAAAAGCCAAGACAATGCAATTTTCCGGGACGCCACCCTCCAGTAATTCATCAGTAATGCCGTCTTCAATACCGTCATAATGAATCCAGAGTTTTCCTTCGCGAATCTCGACGTGAATGAGGCAATAGTGAACTCGCCTTTGACCCTCCCAACCTTCATTCATCAATAAAAAATCATTGCGGTCTTGGCTGACAATGACTTTGCTATTAAGATCGGCATATCTGTAAGGTAGGCTGGCATAGTACGACAGAATTTTATAGATTAACTCGCGGTATTTGTCTAGTTTATCCATCTGGTAATAACCTCCTGAATAGTATCGACAACGAGAATTTTTATTACTCCGTCTGCAAGTACAACTTGTACGATATCTTCATTAAAGAAGCTTGTATAAATCTCTTCAGTAATTGCTAGATATAGAGTGCGATCTGGCTCTTTTTTCGATAGGATTTTTAAGTACAAAGTGTATTGACCGATCGCATTTTCCCAATCTTTTACTAGAGATTTGCCGACAAAACTTTTAATTTCAACTGCAATCTTTTGTCCCTCGCGTTCGGCTGCTAGCAGCTTTTTAGCTCCCAAATCCACAAACACACCGCGCGAACCAAATTGCAGAGTCAAAGGATCGTCTGTAATTGTCCACCCGTCCTTTTCTAAAGCAGTCCTTACATTATAATGATAAATGTCTTTTGCCATTTTTTCAACCCAGCACCTTCAAACCTTCTCCTGAACATTTTCTCCCAACAAACCCCCTGGCCTAAAAGCCAAAATCACCACCAAAACCCCAAACACCCAAGCATTAGTCCAGCGACTCGACAAATACTGATCGCTCAAAGACGACAGCAACCCAATCAAAACGCCTCCCAACATCGCCCCGACTATATTGCCAATTCCTCCCAAAACCGCCGCCGTAAAAGCTCTCAAACCCGCCGTAAACCCCATCGTAAACACGATCGTATTGTTGTACAAACCCACCAAAATTCCCGCCGAACCCGCCAAAGCTCCACCAATCAAAAAAGTCAGAGCAATAATCTGATCTACATTAATCCCCATAATTTTAGCAGCATCGCGGCTTTGAGCCGTTGCCCGCATCGCCTTTCCCAGACGAGTGTACTGGACAAACACATGAAGCAAAACCATCAATACCACAGCCACCACCAACACAATTAAATCTTTCGTAGTAAATACAATACTCGTTTGAATTCCCAAAAACTTTAGAATATCAACTCGCGGCAACAAATCGGGAAAGCTTTTCGGAGCGGCAGAATTAGAACCCATCACCGGAATAAAAGCCTTCAATCCTCCCCAAAATAACCCCATATTTTGGAAAATAAAGGAAACTCCAATTGCCGAAATTAACGGAGCCAAACGAGGAGCATTTCGCAAAGGTCGATAAGCATACTTTTCGACAACAATATTCAGTCCAGCACAAAACACCGAACATACAATTAAAGCGACTAACATCACCGGTATAGCAATACCTAAAGGCGCGCCGTCTTGAATGCCAAAAGCGCCGAACACTGTTAGGGAAGCAAAAGCACCCAACATATACAAATCGCCGTGAGCAAAATTGATTAACTCAATAATGCCGTAAACCATCGTGTAACCCAAAGCAATAATTGCAATCAGCGCCCCGTTGACCAAACCCACTAACAATTGTTGAATCAAAACTTCAGGACTGCTGGCTATTTCTCCTAAAATTTTCGGCAAATCAAATCCTGCGATCGGGCCTAATAGCAAAACTATATAAACTACACCTAGATATAAGAGAATTCTTTTCCAGTTCTTCATGTTTGTGAGTAATTGGGAATTGGGAATTGGGCATTAGGAACATTCATTCTACTCGTTTCTAGGCAGATATTAGAAACGCGGATTCGGAGGCTCTACCTCCAATTTTTCGGCTCGGAAAGCCCAGCAGACCAAGAGTGACATTGGTTCCTAGGCTCTGCTTAGGAACCAGTTAAAATCACTAATGACAACAGTCAACTGACAACTGACAACTGACAACTGACAACAGTCAACTGACAACAGTCAACAGTCAACTGACAACAGTCAACAGTCAACTGACAACAGTCAACAGTCAACTGACAACAGTCAACAGTCAACAGTCAACAGTCAACTGACAACTGACAACTGACTAATTATTCCGTCTTGAGCGCATTCACGAACTCCCACTTACCGCCTTTAACAACATTTCCTGACATTGTAGTCAAGCTCGTGTCGCCATTAGCATCAAAACTCCAAGTGCCGAGTACCCCGTTAAAATCTTTAGTTGCCAAGACAGCATCGCGGATCGCGGCGCGGTCATTTTTGCAAACTTTATTAATTGCGCCGATCGCAACTTTAGCAGCTTCATAGGCGTATGCTGCATAAGCTTCCGGTTCAGCATTATATTTTGCCTTGTAACTTGCGTACCACTTCGCACCCACACCAGTCAATTCTTGAGGAGGCAAGCCGCCAAAAGTAGCATAAACTCCTTCGGCATCTTTGCCTCCGGCATCGATTAAAGCTTGCTCTTTAATGCCGTCCGGGCCCATGAACTTAACTGCATCAGCCGTCATCCCGACATTTCTCATGTCTTTAATTATTTGTCCGGCGTTGCTCTGAGTAGTGCCGCCGAAGTAAATGAGGTCTGGATTTAAAGCTTTGATCTTATTCATTAACGCCTTGTAGTCGCTAGCTTTAATATCAATTCCTTCTCTTCCGAGGACTTGAATTCCCAACTTTTTAGAAGTTGCTTCAAAAACATCAGCGATGCCTTTGCCGTAGAGTTCTTGGTCGTCGAGAATGTAGACTTTTTGCACGCCTAAAGATTTTGCCCAGTTGCCAGCTACAGCCCCTTGAAGGTCGTCAGCGGGGACAACGCGGGTGAAATTGCGAGTGCCTGCGGGATAATAAACGTTGGGTTCTTTGGCTTCGCCTTTTCCTGGTTTAGTCAGTCCCGGATAAGTGTTGGCCGGACTGATCATGACGATGTTAGCTTGGTTGAGCACGGGAATGGAAAGTTTGGCTGCACCGGAGTTATAGTGACCGATGGCGGCAACTACCGAACCGTCAGCTACGGCTTTGTTCGAGTTTGACGTTACTTGGGCCGGGTCCCATTTGCCGGCGGCGGCAGTGGCATCGTCGAGCACTTCGTATTCGATTTTGATTTTGCCGTCGCAAGCTTTGGAGTCGGTTTCGGCAAGTGCTTGTTTGATGCCGTTGACCATTGTTTGAGATTGACCCAAGGCGCTGCCTGTCATGGGGAGCATGGAGACAATTTTGACTGTATTTGGATCTCCGGGGCTGCTAACTGCGACGGGAGTGGCTCCGGGACTGGCTCCGGGAGTTGTGGCGGTGGGTGCTTGAGGATTTTGACAGCTAGCGCACAGAGATGCTATCCCGGCGGCGAGGAGTAATGTCCGCATCCCCCCGGTGTTGAGATTTTGTGTTGGGTTGGTTTTTGTGGGTGTGGGACTTTTGCCCCCTGATTGCTGTGAAAAGTTCATAGCTTGGTTGGTTTGTTGCTGGCGTTTTTGCATATTTTTCACTTTAGTGAGTATGTAGTCAAGAGTTAGCACAAGTTTAAAAAATTTGTGTCAACTCTCAAATATACACTGCTGCCACAAGAAGGTCGGGACTTGGGCCATATGTGATATTAATGTCGGCGATATCCAAAGTTTAGACTTGAAAAATGTCTTATTCGCCTGGTTCTGCTTGGTATTGTGCGATCGCAGTTTGGATTTCCTCGGCCGAGACGTTTGCTTGTTCTGATTTCGAGTAAATCAGGTGTAAGACAACCTGAGTCGGTGATTCAACTTGATAAATCAAACGATAACCACCGCTCTTACCAATTTGGGAATCACTGTTTTTAGCCCGGACTTTGTAAACGGTGTATTGGGTTCCTGCAATCTGGTTTCCGATGAAGTTTCCTTGGATAATCTCATCGAGGACGGGCTGAACATCCGTTTGAATTTGGCGATACTTTTTAGCGAGTCCTTTGAGGCGACGTTTGAAGAGTGCCGTGAATTTGAGTTGGACTGGCATATCAGACATTGATGCCGTCCCAGAGTTCCTCAATGGGGAAAGTTTGTCCAGCTTTGGCTTGGTGGAAGGAGGCTTTCAGGTCAGCGAGGATTTGGTCGTTGGAGTCGGTGTCTGAATCAAAATCTGAGTCAAAGTCTGGGACGATCCCGGCCTGTGTCCGACTGGTCAAAAATTCCAGGAATGTCAGGGTTTGCTCTAAAATCGATTCAGGAGTCCGTTCGATCGCTTCTAGAAGGCGTTGTTTAATCGGCGACATAAGATGACCTCTAAATCTAGCTCCTCCGATCTTATCAATAATTATATTGCGTGTTTCCTATTGATAACCCTGTTCGATCGCACTGATGCACGAATTGTCACAACTAACGATGCTCTTTCGTCTTATCTATAAATACCTCACAGGCTTCAACAGGAGGTTCCTAGATGAGAATTTTTGTTGCAGGTGCAACGGGGGCGATCGGTCGTCCGCTACTCGCCCAATTGCACAGCGCAGGACATGATGTAGTGGCGTTAACCCGCACTCCCGAAAAAGCACGGATTTTAGCTGAACAAGGTGTGGAACCGGCGATCGCAGATGTGTTTGATGCAGATGCTGTCAAAGCTGCTGTGATTCGCGCTCAACCGGAAGTTGTAATCGAACAACTCACCTCTCTGCCTAAAACCTACACGCCTGAGACAATGCAGGCGGCAGCAGCACTGAACGATCGCATCCGTCTCGAAGGAGGTGCAAATGTCCTAGCGGCAGCGCAAGCGGCTGGTGTGCGTCGTTACATCCGGCAGTCGATCGCATTTTGGGCGATTCCCGGTACAGGATTGGCAGACGAAGAAACACCGCTAGCCTTAGATGCCTCGCCCGCAGTTGCAGACGGAACCCGCACCCTGAATGAGATTGAACATCCCTTACTAGGGAACCCCAATCTAGAAGGAATTATCCTGCGTTACGGCTTCTTCTACGGGCCCGGCACTTGGTACGCAACCGATGGAGACGTTGCCGAACAGGTGCGGCAGCAACAATTCCCGATCGTCGGAAATGGCGAAGGGCTATGGTCTTGGGTTCACATTGAGGATGCGGCCTTTGCGACGGTGGCGGCAGTCGATCGGGGAAATCCCGGTATTTACTTAATTGCGGACGATCGACCCTTAGAGGTGCGCGTGTGGCTTCCTGCTTATGCCCAGTGGCTCAATGCTCCACCGCCACCGCAGGTATCAGTTGAGGATGCTCTGCGAATCAGCGGTGCAGATGCTGTCTACTATGGCACCCAGATACGAGGTGTCTCTAATGGTAAGGCAAAACGCGAACTAAATTTTCAGGCTCGATCGTTGGAATGGCTTGTTAAAAATGCCGTTGAAGAGGGCCAACTGAGAATTTAAACTCGATCGGGCTAACACTAGGAGTTGTCTAAAAAGCTTTCTAATCAGGGAGAAATAAAATGAAGATTGCTCAATATGGAACAACGATCGCGGTCATCCATGCGATCGCAAACGGAGTGCATGGTTTAGCGCATTTGGAAATCCCAATTCCCCTCTCTCTGCTTCAGAGTTTGTTTGTGGGTATTGTGATTGTTCTGATTCCCATCATTGCAGCCGTTTTGCTTTGGACGCAGTTCTACCGCATTGGTATCTGGCTCTTGCTCAGTTCAATAGCAGGATCGTTCCTGTTTGGGTTCTACAATCATTTCATCGCGATTAGTCCAGATCATGTGTCTCAAGTTGCCTTTGAAGGCTGGGGTTTGGTGTTCCAAGTCACAGCCATCCTGATATTAATTGTGGATGGATTAGGAGCGGGAATTGGCTTCTGGGCATTGAGAACTATTCAGCAACAAGAGCAGGGGGCTTTATGAGTTCTCTGGATGATTTTAACCACCATCGTCCGTTGCTGTTCTCGATCGCCTACCGAATGCTGGGAACTGTCACAGATGCCGAAGATATGGTACAAGAAACCTTCCTGCGCTGGCAACAGACGGCAAGCGAAACCGTGCGATCGGCAAAGACTTATCTGACAACTATTACTACTCGTCTCTGCATCGATCATTTGCGATCGGCGCGTGTCCAACGAGAACAATACGTCGGTACCTGGCTACCAGAACCGATGTTAACGCCACAATCCGAAAATTCAACCGATCTAATGGAATTAGCAGACTCGCTCTCGATCGCATTTTTAACTGTAATGGAGCGTTTATCTCCGATCGAACGGGCAGTATTTCTACTCCGCGATGTCTTTGACTACGACTATGACGAAATTGCTCAGATGGTCGGCAAGAGTCCCACCAACTGTCGCCAAATCCTGCGACGGGCGAAGCAGCATCTTGCCGACCAACGTCCTCGTTTCCCAGTTTCTCGGCCTCAACAAAAGCAGATTACAGCCCAATTTTTAGATGCCTCCACCAAGGGCGATTTGCAAGACTTGTTGCTGTTACTGGCGAAGGATGTGACGTTTTGTTCAGATGGTGGAGGCAAAGTGATTGCAGCCATCAAGCCGATACACGGGGCAATGAAAGTAGCTCGAATGCTATTAGCTATTCGTCGCAAATGGACGCTTAATGCTGTGTCTAGCTTAGCCGACATCAACGGACAACCAGGCATGATTCAATATCTGGATGGCCGCATTCACAGTGTGATGACGTTTGAGATTGTTGATGGCTATATCCAGTCTATTTACAGTGTGCGTAATCCAGAAAAGCTAGAGCGGATTTGCCAGGAGATATCTTTAGAGAAGTAACTGAAAACCATCGGTGAGTTGATTCAAGTTTGACCTAGCTCATAGAAGCTATTGAAATCTCATTCTACGCTCGAAGCAATGAACTCAAAGAGGTAAGGGTTCAGCATTTGATATCCTTATCCGTTTGCATCGGAATCATTTATCTCTCTCTTCTCTTCCTCTGCGCTCTCTGCGTCCTCTGCGGTTAAATCATTCCGATTCTAAAAAAGACACTAAATCAGGAGATTTTGACATGGATAATATAATGCCTCCCAACAATCCATCTGTTGTAACACCAGCCGAAGTTACATTGGTTCCCAATAACTCGCTTTTGACAGAAACCCCTGAAGAGGGACGGCAACTGGCAGTCAAAATGGCACGGCTGATTATTAAAATGACTCAGCCTGATGAAGAAAAGCGCAAACAGTTACGAGAGGTTTATGGCAATGATGCCATGATGCTGATTGCAGTTGGTCACGTTGTCGCAATAGAATTTGCCACAGTCGCTGCTGCCAACAACTACTGGCGTAAGTAGGTACAAGTCAGAACCCCAACTTCTCAGACAAGTCGGGGTTCTGAACCGCTGGTAATGTATTCAATTTTTGACGAATGCACCATGAAAGTTTTGATTCGATTGATAGTTGGTTTTTTTGTCTTCACTCTAGTAATTTTTTGTAGATGTCGTCTACGGAAATCGTTCCTACCCTCGGTTTTATATGCTGGAAACCATCGCCCGCGTGCCTTACTTTTCCTATCTATCAGTGCTGCATCTGTACGAGACGCTGGGTTACTGGCGCAAAGCTGACTTGTTGAAAGTTCACTTCGCTGAAACCTGGAACGAATTGCATCATTTGTTAATTATGGAATCACTGGGGGGCGATCGCCTCTGGATCGATCGCTTCATCGCTCAACACGTTGCCGTGGCTTACTACTGGGTGGTAGTGCTGATTTATATGCTGTTTCCCTCTTACGCCTACTACCTGATGAAACTGATTGAAGGTCAATCGATTGCGCGATTTTAGATTTTAGATTTTAGATTAAAGCATTGACCCCACGGATAAATTCGGGGGGCAAGTTTCATCGGATACAGGTTTTTTATTTCTGGACGGATGAATCACGTGGCGGGTATCCTGGATGCTTTCGGTCATGCCTATCACACCTATGACGAATACTTGAAAACCTATGAAGCCCAACTGAAAGCTCAACCTGCGCCCCAGGTGGCAATCAATTTCTATCGGGATGGCGATCTTTATATAGCGGTTCTCAGAAAGATGAGGTACGTTGTTGGGCTTCAGCCCTCTTAGATGACGAAGACGAACACGTCAAAACGATGGTGACACTCCAGAAACCAGAAGCGCGGCTAACTTTCAAAAGTCCCCATACAGTTGTTGAAGCGGTCGCTGCCAACGCAGATAAAACGGGTTGGTTGTAGGAGGTGTTATAATTTGAAATTGGATTGCAATTCGATCTGAATGATGGCAGTCCAATGAGTTCTACAACATTCTTAAGAACTATGAAAACACTACTGAAAAAATCAGCTTTACTCCTTGCTCTACCAATCTGTGTCTTAGCTAATTTTTCCTTACCTGCGTCTGCTGATTCTACTGCTGACCTCATCCTCAGTACGAGATGCCAGGGTGGTTACAACATTAATATTTGGAAAAAGAAGGCTTCGGGTGAACTGCTATATCGCTCGACCAGTTCCAACGGTAATTTAAGTTTGGGCGGAGGTACTAGCAAAGCTACAGAAGGCGTTCGAGTCTATAAGTTTCGGAAGGGCAATTATCAATATTGGGTGTGGGATGGCACGTTGGATAGCCCGAAGTCTGGAACTTTAGAGGTGTACAAAAACAACCGTATCTTGATGCAGAAAGCTTGTAGGAAAAGTTGAATCTTCTAGCCTGACTAAGTTAATCGATTACATACAACAAAGCAGGAGAATGTTATGACGAACTATGACTACATTGTAATTGGTGCAGGTTCGGCAGGCTGTGTTGTCGCCAACCGTCTGACAGAAGACAGTGAAACAACCGTGTTGTTGCTCGAAGCTGGCAATCCAGATACGAAACCAGAGATTCAAATCCCGTTGGAATGCTTCAACTTACTAGGCTCTGAGGTAGACTGGGCATACTTTACAGAACCAGAACCTTACCTCAATAACCGCAAAGTCTTTCATCCCCGCGGCAAAGTCTTGGGCGGCAGCAGTTCGATTAATTTCATGCTTTATGTCCGAGGCAATCCTCATGATTACGATCGCTGGCAAGAATTGGGTAATCCCGGTTGGAGTTATCAAGATGTATTGCCATATTTCAAGAAATCTGAAAACCAGCAACGAGGTGCTTCCGAATACCACGGGGTTGATGGGGAGTTGAGCGTTACGGATCTAATTTCCCCGGCACCGATATCCCAACGATTTGTAGAAGTATCTGTAGCAATGGGATATCACAACAATCCTGATTTCAATGGGATGCACCAAGAAGGCGCAGGACTCTATCAGATGACGATTAAAGATGGAAAACGGCACAGTACCGCTGCTGCATTCCTGGTGCCAATTCTCGATCGTCCCAATTTGACAACAACGACAGCAGCGTTGGTGACTCGATTGTTGTTTGAGGGAACCCGCGCCGTTGGGGTGGAATATATGCACGAGGAAACGCTGCACCAAGTCCGGGTTAACCGGGAAGTGATTTTAAGTGCTGGCGCATTCGATTCGCCTAAGTTGCTGATGCTTTCGGGCATTGGTAATCAAGAATACCTGGAATCATTGGGTATTTCTGTAGTAGTCGATTTGCCTGGTGTCGGTCAAAACCTCCAAGATCATCCTCTCATTCCTGTGGTACACCTGGCAACTCAGGATTTACACCCTGCAATCACCAGTAGTATCGTTGAAGCCGGATTGTTTTTGCATAGCGAGGGTAATCTGGATGCTGCGCCTGATTTACAGTTGATCTTCAGCCCTGTTGTGTTGACATTCCCTCCTAGTTCTGATTCGGGATTCACTGGTTTAGTATGTTTGATCCATCCTGAGAGTATTGGTAGTGTATCTTTACGATCGCCCGATCCGAAAGATCCACCAATGATTCGGATGAACTATCTCCAAAGTGAATCTGATGTGCAAAAAGTCATTGCAGGAATTAAATTATTCCGCAAATTATTTCAGACAAGTGCCTTTGATGAGTTTCGAGGTGAGGAAGTCGCTCCTGGTGCCGATGTTAAGAGCGATGAAGCCATCGAAGCCTACATCCGGGAAACGTGCGGTACGGTGTTTCATCCTGTCGGCACCTGCAAAATGGGAACTGACTCAATGGCGGTTGTAGACTCTGAACTCCGCGTACATGGAGTTGAGGGGTTGCGTGTGGTAGATGCTTCCATCATGCCAACAATCACCACAGGAAATACGAATGCGCCGACAATTGCGATCGGCGAAAAGGCAGCAGATTTAATTAAAGCCGCAGGTTGCGTTTCACAGCAAGTACAGGAAGCAATGACAAATTAACAGGGAGTGCGATCGATTAAATAGCCTTGACTGTTTCTTTGCCAACTATGAGCTAGCTCATAGAAGTTGTTGTTTAAAAATGTCAGACTCAAGGTAGTTCAAGGTTAGGAGGGTAGCGATATGACTCTCACAAAATCAAACACAACTGCATCCCAAGTAGAAACTCTCGCCAAACTCTACCTGGAAGGCAAGCCAGCCGAGATTTCAGATGAAACCATCACCCAACTCTGTGATTGGCTGATGGGTGAGTTCCAGAGATTGCCCTTAAATCTAAAATTTTCAGATTATATGCGTTATGACAACGCTGAAAAAATGTTTGCAGATATTGAGCTTCAGCAACTTTGGGTATCCGCTGAGAGTTACGATTCTGCTGTTTATCCTAATCCTATTTATGGATTTATTTTTCATGGAATGCACGATTACGACCACTACTTGACGGATACTGAATTCAGTTTGGAAGGGGAAATCGTGGCTTACAAATTCACTGCAAAACGTGCGCCGAGTTTAGATATTCAAAAGATTCTCTACTCCGAAATTGTGCTGCGATCGGCTGCCTATCTTTATTTAGGACATATGGCTGCTCCTAAAATAGTTTTTCTCTAATTAATTATATAGGTAAAAGAGAATGCAGGAATGTCCTTGTTGTTCTGAGCCATTGTTGCGGCACATTCACAAACAAAAAATTTGCTGGTTTTGTCCCCAATGTCGGGTAATGATGCCAGCTATTTCCGAAGTAAAAGTTACTTCAAATATTAGCATAGGAGAAGCATGATGATGACCCAACATTGAAACTGTGGGAGCATCTCAGTTTTGCAAAAAGCATTTTTTTTTTTATTATAGTGCGAGCTTAAGAGCTCGCGTATTCTACAAATCGCGAGCTCTTAAGCTCGCACTATAAATGCAAAACTGAGATGCTCCCGAAACTGTTATGCACCCACCAGGATCTTAAGGGTCAGTAAGACTTGTGATGTTACAATCAAAAGATGTTAGTTGCTCTCGTTGGATGTTAGCTCGCCCATGATTGAGTTGCAATCGGATTTAGAATATGTTGTGACCGATCGCTTAAAAGTCTCTCTAGATGCGATCGCACAATTTTGCCAGCGCTGGAACATAGTCGAGTTTGCCCTGTTTGGCTCAGTGCTCCGGGATGATTTTCGCCCTGATAGCGATGTGGATGTATTAGTTACTTACGAGCCATCGCACCGCCTCACGCTGTCTCATTTATTGGGTATGCAGGAAGAAATAGAGAGTTTATTTCACCGTCCTGTAGATTTGGTGGAAAAAAAGCTGTTAAAAAATCCCTATCGGCGATCGAACATTTTGAAAACGCATCGAGTGATTTATGCAAGCGAACGATCGGAATAATGATTCACTTTGGGACATGGCGCAGGCAATTCGTCGGATTCAGGAGTTTACTGCTGATTTTTCATTGGAGACTTATCTGGAAAGTGTTTTGATCCAAAGTGCCGTAGAGAGGCAGTTGGGGATTTTGGGCGAAGCAGCTAGGAGAGTTTCGATCGAGTTTCAGCAGTTTCATCCCGAAATTGATTGGCGGAATGCGATTAACTTACGCAATATTTTGGTGCACCGTTATGACCAAGTGAGTTCGGAAGTTATTTGGAATATAGTTACAAGTATTTTGCCTAGTTTGCTGGTACAAATACAGGCATTACTGCCACCGTTACCTGATGATATTTGATATCGCGATCGGTCAAATCCCTCCGCTGAGGGCTTGAGGGCGATCGATCCGGTTTGTAGTGAGGACTTTAGTCCCCAGGAGCCTGCGGGCTAAAGTCTTCACTATAAACTAATCTTAATTGATATCATTCAATCGGACATCAACTACGGTAGCTGACCTAATTTTTGAGTAAGAATCGCTACAGCCACTTCGTAATCTTTTCCGAGGAGGTAAGCAAAATGATAATAGCTGGCAAGATAGAAATCGCAGCCAAACTTCTGGTAGCGATCGCAGATCGCCAGAAATCCATAACGGGCATCGCTGGGCTTTGTGAACCAATCGCGATGGTAAGAGTCCTGAAGAAACAGGGTGAGTGTCTGTTTGTCAGCACTCGGAATCAATCGAATGGGATAGATGCTGGCATGGTGCGATCGCGGCACTGGCAACAGCAAGTTATACTCTTCAACTGTGAGGAAATCTGCCAGACTATCTTCGGTGCGAGGAAAATAGGATTTCTCCGGTAACTTGAGAAAATGGTGCCATGCCATCCAAAATTCGTGTTTGCTGTCAAATCCCGGATCGATATCTAATCGCCACTGTTCGTCTTGACATAAATCATCGAGAACATCTTGGGGCAAATCCGTGAGTTTCATAAATTTTTCCCCTGCAATTTTTTAACCAATTATATCGACTATTTTAATAGGTTTTTCTAGAATAAAGAGATATTTTACAAGAGCGATCGCCCGCAAATAAAAGATGCGCGATCGCACTCCACTTATTTTTAATTCTCTAGCTCCTTTAACGGTTCAAACACCAAAACAGAATCGATCGCCCGTAGAGCCTCCGACATTCGCAACTCATGCGCTCCTCCCACAGTAATATACCGCTTTCCTTTCTTCTGAAGAACCTCAACAAACCACTGGTGCATAGTCATCCGTAAATGTTCGCTTTCTCGTGTTCCATCCTGAACAAACCCGAAATCCGGCTGAGTCAAAATATACAAATCATAGCGGCGGCTGTCTGCAATTTGCTCGATCGTCCGATGTTCCGAACCAACGTAACGTTTGTGCCAAATACAAGTAGCTAAAGAATCTGTATCGCAAATAACTACTTTGTTAGCGCGAGTAGCAATATCGTCTTCTATAGCAGTTTGTTTCTTGGCAATTTCTACAAATTCATAGCTGTCCCAAATTTCAGGATCGGGCGAATATTGCCGGCCTTCCCAGTAACACCTGCCGTATTCGGGCACCCAAACAGTTTGGTAGTGCTGTGCGAGCGATCGCGCTAGGGTAGTCGTGCCGCTCGATTCTACACCCAGCACGCAGATTCGTTTGGCAAAGTAGGCCTTGGCTGGGGGAGTCAGCATTTGCCAGTGTTCGGCTAAGTGCGATCGCAATTGCGTTCCAGAAATCGGGAATTTGAGCCGTTCGCGATCGACTGCACAGTGTTGAGATCCCATCAGTTTTGCCCAAGGTTCGCCGTAATCTTCGGAAGTAAAAGCGATATCGGGTTTCCGCCCGCAAAGCACCTCAAGAGTCCTCTGAGCCCAAGGTTCGGGCGCTTCCGGCAAATCGTCGAGCACTTCGATAACTTCTGCGTCGGGATGCAAAAACCGAATCCAGTCGGCTCTAACGCTTCCTGCAACTGCTTGATTTGTTTTGTAACAGGCGAGAACGATTAAACGGTCAACCTTTTTTTTAGCTTCTCGAATTAAGTAGTCGTGTCCTTTGTGGAAGGGGTAAAATTTGCCTACAGTAACACCGAGTATCATAAAGATTGCTGCTGTTTTAACTTTTGTTCCGAGTAAATCCGCTGAAAATTTTGTAGTCCATGAATTGCCATCAACCAAAAAATCGCGTACAAAATACTCGTCAGATATAGCCCCCGCGAGGCATATAATGGAACGTAAATCGTGTCTGCAACAATCCACAAATACCAGCTTTCGAGATAGCGTTCCATCAGGTACAACTGGGCGATCGCGCTTAAGATGGTCGTCAGGGCGTCCCAAAATGGTGCTGCCCCGCCCAAAGATACTAATACTGTTCGCAAGCCAAATACGCCAACTGCAACTAAGACTGCGGTGAGGATGAGCCAGCGTTGAGAAATTCGACATACAGGTTTTTCAGTGCTGTTTTCTCCGCCCCGCAGCCAAATATAAATTGCTTGCAAGCTCGTGATTAAATAGAATAATTGAATCGCAACTTCGCCGTAAAGTTTAACTTGATAAAACACCGCAGCGTAGGCGATAACTCCGATTAAGCCGATCCACCAGCCGAGGGGATTGTTTTTAGCAAGCAGCCAAACGCTCCAAGCAGAAGCGATCGCGGCGATCGCTTCGATTAAGTCGAGCGGGATAGGGACAAACTGCTGTACTGAAAGCAGGAGCACGAAGATGCTTGCTGCGGAGCCGATTAAGTTTGGCAGGTTCGCTTTTTTCATGGAAAGCCCTATTTCGCCAGGCTATATTGACTGCGAAATCAAATCCGAATCGCTTTTTTCTTTTGAGCGATCGACTGAAAAATCTTCATAGTACGATCGCTCAGTATTCACATCCCACAAATCGTGCTTTTCGCCGAGAATATTTCTCACGGCCAGCATTCCAGTCAGCATAGAATGGTCTTGGTTGTTGTATCGGTGCATACCGTTGCGCCCGATCGTCTGCAAATTCTCAATTCCCTTCAAAAAACCTTCAAGTACCTGCAAGTGTCCGCGATATTCCCCATCATAAACTGGATAAGCTTTAAGTTGCCGTATGACAACTCCATCTTCAACCTCGGCAGTTGTTGCTAAACCCAAACCAACCAACTCGCGAGTTGCTAATTCGACAAGTTCAGCGTCCGACATTTCCCAAATCTCGTCGCCTACACTACAGAAATATTCCATTCCCAAACAACTTTTGCTGGCGTCTGGAACTAAAGCGGCGCTCCAATTCTTAAAGTTTTGAATTCGTCCCACTTTGACTTCGGGGGAGTGAATGTAAATCCAGTTGTCAGGAAACAAATCCTTGCGATCGACAATCAGCGATACAATCAAAAAATCTCGATATTTGAGCGATCGCGCGGCGTGCAACACCTCTTCTGGCGGCTGCGGTTTCAGCCTTGCTACCAGCGCCGATATCGGCATACTCGTAATGAAATTATCCGCCGAATATTGAACTAATTCTCCGTTCTGCTCAGCAGTAATACTTTTAATTTTATTCCCTTCACGTTCAAAGCTAATCACTTTAGTATCGAGATAAACTTTGCCGTCTTTATTTTCCACAGCTTCCGCGAACTTTTCCCACATCATCCCCGGCCCCAAAGCCGGATAATCAAATTCTTTGATTAATGTTTTAGTGTCGTTGCTGCCAAACAAAGCATTAATAATTGCTGTCGTCAGCGACAATCCTTTAATTCGCTGCGCCGCCCAATCTGCTTGAATTTCCGAACAAGGAATTCCCCAAACTTTTTCAGTGTAAGTCTTAAAAAATGTTTTATACAAGCGTTCGCCAAAACGATTGATCACCCACTGTTCAAAAGTTTTTTCTTCCTTAAGCGGCCAAATTCTAACTTTCAGATAACTCAAAATAATTAGCGTACTCTCAATTATGCCCAAATTAAAGAGAGTATTGAAGGCACTGATCGGATAGTTAAAAAATTTACCTCGATAAAAAATTCGCGACAATCGCGGCACTTTAATAAACTTATTTCCCAGTACCTCTTGCCACAACTGCTGCACGGCTTCAACTTTAGTATAAAAGCGGTGGCCGCCAATGTCGAAACGATAGCCTTTGTAGGTTTCGGTACGAGCTATTCCCCCAACTTTATCACCTTTTTCCAGTACAACAGGGATGATGCCCTGCTTGACTAACTCGTAGGCTGCAGTCAAACCCGCAGGGCCTGCACCGACGATCGCAACAGGATAATGTTTCACGCTTGCCTACCTCCAGCTTTTTGATCTAAAACTATACAGTTATTTATAACTTCTAAAATTGATAGATGCACCCGTGAATACCCTGAGAAACTATGGAGCGACCTGATGTTGAAGGACGATTTGCCTTGATTTACTGAGCGGATACCGGCAAGCTAACTTTGCCAGTCAAGGGTTTTTTTTGGTATAAGTGGCGACCAGTGCCGATCGCAAATGCCAGTCCGCTGTAAAAGTAGAAAAGCCAGTGCCAAGGAATTGTTTTGAGGGCAAATACGATACCGTGTTTACGGTGAAAAAATCGGTAAAGTGGTGCATTAATTGCTACCAACGGTATTGCCAGCAAACTAGCCAGTACCAGACAGCTCACCGACCAGCACGTCCCCAAAATTGCTAGCAGCACTGCATAAGTTAAAATTACGCTGATCCGGTTTGAAACTTGCAAATTGAGGTCATTATTCAATTGGCGATCGCGCCAAATCAGTTCCGTCCAAGGCAGCGCTCGGTAGAAAAAGTCAGCTTTCACCATCCCCATCGGTTCCCAGCGCTTTAAATGCTTCACCTGCAATGTTTTGCACAGCCGAATTTTATAACCTGCTTGTTTCAAACGGTAGCCGAGTTCAATATCTTCGATCGAAGCTTGGCGGTAACTCTCATTAAAACCACCCATCTGCAAAAAAATTTCCCGGCGAATCACTCCGCACGCGCCCCAAAAAGTCGAAGCTTCTTCATTACCTGTTTGGTGTACGTAGTGGTGCAGCAAGTTCCTGTACTGCGATAGAAAATCGGGATCTCCAGGATCGTCGTCGTAAGAGCCGATGAAAGCAGCCAAGTAGGGATTATTTTTGAACACCGAGACGGCATAACCCACAGCTTCTGGACAAACAGCGACATCAGCATCCACAAAAAACAGAATATCTCCCTTCGCAGCTTGCGCTCCCAAATTTCTGGCTCGGGCTGGGCCCCCGCACTCAGGAATTCTGATTAATTTGGCGCCGAATTCGTTGGCCAGACGCCAGGAACCGTCGCTTTCGCCATCTGCTACTACAATAATCTCGATCGGTCTCGGCACAGCTTGAGCCAGTTTTGACAAACAGGTGCGGAAGTAAGCGCCCCCGTTGTGGACTGGGATAATGACGGATACAGTGGGGTCGGCGGTAGAAATCATTACCTAAATTGTTTAAATTGCAGGGGCAAAAATTTGCTGGAATTTTCTTGGTGCTACTTTACTAAGGGTAAAATTAGCTCTACATTTTTATTTATAACTCGATTTCTGTTTGTATTCAACTAGATTTTTTGCTGTCATTCTCGATTGCATTTTTCCCCATTCATGCCTGTATTCTACGCCATGTCTTGCTGAGACTGACCTGATGCAGACAACAGCTTTACAAAATCTTTAAATATATCATTGTTTGTGTAAACTTGCGAAAAAGCCCCAGCAGCATTTTTGTGATGCTTTGTTCCACCGTACAAGACATTGATTTTATAAGCAAGCACACCGTATAAAATCAAACATACTTTCTACGGAGACAGGCAGGCTGTCAGGACTTCCCCGGTACAGTTTTTGTTACAGACCTCATCCGCGAGTGACTCCTGCACCCAGTTTGTATCCAGACTGCGGTGTCAGTGCACATTTTATGAGTTTTGGCAATATATTTAAAATATACATCTTAAAATTTCCGACGGTGTACGATCGGGCTTTCGTAATTTGCTAACATACCCTTAGCTAGATCCCTTTGAGGCAAAACTTTTACATAAACAAGTTTTTATATTACATGAACACCTCCCAAAACAATTTAAATCAGCCATTAGTTTCAGTCATCATACCAGCTTACAACGCTGAAACTTTTATTGCTAAAACATTAGAGTCTGTCTTATCTCAAACTTATCAAAACATAGAAGTTTTAGTAGTTGACGACGGCTCTACAGATACCACAGCCGAAATCGTCAAATCTTTTGCTCAAAAAGATAGCCGAGTCAGCTTATTACCGCAGTCAAATGCCGGCGTCGCCGCCGCTCGCAACCTAGCAATTGAAAAATCTAGCGGCGAATATATTGCTCCCATCGATGCCGACGATATTTGGTACCCGCAAAACCTAGAAAAACAAGTCGAATGCTTAATTAAATCAGAACAATCCGTAGGAGTTGTCTATTCCTGGTCGCTTGATATCAACGAAAACGACTTATTCACTGGTGGATTTTACAACTCCACCATCGAAGGAGAAGTATACAAAGCCTTAGTTTATAAATATTTTATGGGTAATGCGAGTTCATCTCTGATCCGCCGCATTTGTTTCGAGAGAGTCGGCGGTTACAATTGCCAATTGAAAGCCGAAAACGCCCAAGGCTGCGAAGACTTGGAACTTTTTCTCCGCATCGCTGAGCATTATCAATTTAAAGTAGTGCCAGAATTTTTAGTTGGCTACCGACAGATTCACAGCAGTATGTCTTGCAACTATGCAGCAATGGCAAAATCTCACTCTCTAATTATGGCAGAGGTGCGGGAGCGGCATCCTGAAATTCCTGCCAATATTTATCGCTGGTCTAACAGCAGTTTTTATATATACAATTTAGCCGTTAAAAGCAACCGTAACGGCAACCATCGGAGTACATTGTTTTGGCTGTATCGAGCTTTTAGAGAAGATTTATTTATGACTATTTTACGCCACAACTTCTACATTTTATCAATAGAAAGTATATTAAAAATTCTACTTTCACCAGTTACTCCATCTCGGTCAGACTTAAAATCAACACCAACAGAGACTGAAGGCACAACAATTTCCACCATCAAGACGCGAACCAGGATTCATAAAATGCTCCCGTCCCAGGTTTATGAAAAAATGCGATTCAATAATTTTGCCAATCGATAACGCAAATAAACCCAATATCAAACAACCAGATTTCTTAAAGAAACCTGGTTTTTGAGGCAAGCTATGGAAGAGAGTTAAATCAACGGAAATAAATTTTTGCTTCTTCCTTCTACTTATATATCTCTAAGCGTGAGAAGCTGTAGCAGTTTGAGATTTCGGCTGCTTACCGTCGGGCGAAATAGATTCCCCTTCAATAAACGATCGCAGCATCCAAGCCATTTGTTCGTGCTGTTCCATTAAACCAGTCAAAAAGTCTGCGGTTCCGTCATCCTTAAACTCTTCACCGCACTGTTCGACGTGTTGGCGGAGATTGCGAATAATCAGTTCGTGGTCGTCAACTAAACGCGACACCATCTCAGTCGCTAAAGGCAAATCGCCAATATGTTCTTTAATCGAACCGTACTTCAGAAAACCCTCAGCAGTACCAATTGGATAGCCACCTAAAGTTCTCACCCGTTCGGCCATAGCATCGATATTTAGTGTTAACGCCTGATAGTGTTCTTCCCACAACTGGTGGAGCGATCTAAACTGCGGACCCACTACATCCCAGTGATACTTTTTGGTTTTGATTAACAGCAGATAAGCATCTGCCAGGTCGTGATTCAACAGTTCGATAACGCCTGCACGCTGCTCGTCAGATAGACCTATGTTTAACTTACGCATTGAAATTGTCCCCTTAAATTTCTGTTTACATTTATTAAAACAAATTGCGCCAGCCACTTACATCAACCCAGAGGACGATCGAATTTTATTAAAATATCTGCATTTCAGGTTAAAGTAATCGCAATATAGATACCCTTAGATAGATGCAATGAAACTTTTTGTTCCAGGCCGCCTTTGTTTGTTTGGCGAACACAGCGATTGGGCCGCAGGTTATCGCCCGCGCAATCCCGCTATCGAAAAAGGCTGCACTCTGATTGCCAGTACAAATCAAGGAATTTATGCCGAAGTTAACCAACATCCCACACACTTGATTTTGCGGGCTGCTTTAAATGACGGCACAAAAATTGAAGCTGCACTCCCGATGGAAAAAACTGCTCTGCTTGCTGAGGCACAAACAGGAACTTTTTTCAGTTATGCAGCCGGTGTTGCTTATCAATTTCTCTCGCACTGCGGCGTGGGAGGACTAGAAATTGACAATTATTTAACAGATTTACCAATTCAGAAAGGCTTGTCATCAAGTGCCGCAATTTGCGTGTTAGTAGCCCGCGCTTTCAATCGCTTATACGATTTAAAAATGAACGTCCGCGCCGAAATGGAAATGGCTTATCTAGGGGAGACTGCAACACCTTCGCGCTGCGGCCGCATGGATCAGGGTTGTGCCTATGGAAATCGCCCGATAATGATGATTTTTGACGGCACGGGAATGGATGTTGTTGAGCTAAAAGTTGCCAAAGATTTGTTTTTTGTAATCGTTGATTTGGGCGCTAGCAAAAATACTCAAGAAATTCTGGCAAGCCTGAATCAGGCTTACCCGTTTGCGGCGAATGAAGTTCAAGAAAACGTGCAGAAATATCTCGGTGCAATTAGTTCTCAAATTACCCAAGCTGCGGCCTCCGCTTTACAGCAGGGAGATGCAGTTAAAATCGGCGAGTTGATGAAAGTTGCCCAGAGGGAATTTGACAGGTATTTAATCCCCGCTTGTCCGGGGCAATTAACTGCTCCAGTTTTGCACGAAATCCTAAACTATCAACCGATTCAGCCTTATATTTTGGGAGGGAAGGGAGTAGGTTCTCAAGGAGACGGCACGGCGCAGTTGATCGTGAAAGATGAGGACGGCCAGCAGGAAGTTATCGATATTATAAACAGCGATTTCCCGCAGATGGAATGTCTGAAACTGACAATCCGTTCTCAGTACAGAGTCCGCAAAGCCGTGATTCCGGCGGCCGGTTTCGGCACTCGGATGTTTCCGGCTACTAAGGCAGTCAAGAAAGAATTCTTTCCAATTATCGATCGCGACGGCCGCGCTAAACCGATAATTTTGGCAATTGTGGAAGAAGCTTTGAGCGCGGGAATCGAAGAAGTTGGTATAGTGGTGCAAAAGGGCGATCGCACTTTTTTTGAAGATTTCTTTAAAACTCCCCCGTCTCCCGAACTTTTCCAAAAATTGTCTCTGCAAAATCAGGAATACAGCCAATATTTACAAGATTTGGGGCAGAAAGTTACAATTCTGACTCAAGATATTCAGGAAGGATTCGGCCACGCGGTATTTTGTGCTAAAGAATGGGCAAACAGCGAGCCATTTCTCCTGCTTTTGGGCGACCACATTTACTCCTCGCAAACTGAAAGTTCTTGCGCGCGTCAGCTATTGGATATCTACTCGCAAGTGCAGCAAAGCGTAATTGGTTTGAGAGTAACACAAGCTGAGGTAATTCATCACTACGGCTGCGCGGCGGGAGTTTGGCAGGAACAAGATGCTATTTTGTCTGTGACGCAACTTTACGAAAAGCCGGATATCGAGTATGCGCGGCAGCATTTAAGCGTAGAAGGAATGGCGGACGATTTATTTTTATCAATGTTTGGGATGTATGTCCTCGATCCTAAAATATTTGATTATTTGGAAGAACATATTAATGGCAATTTTCGAGAAAGAGGCGAATTCCAGTTAACCTCGTGTTTGGATAAATTGCGGCATTTCGAGGGAATGGCTGGTTATGTTGTGCAAGGGCGGTGTTTTGACACGGGATTGCCGGAGGTTTATCGGCAGACGCTGATTGATTTTCCCCTATCTGGTGAGTCGATCGCTTAATCAGCCTTAAAATGGAGCCTGACAGCTCACAACTACAGCATATTCCATGTATGTGCGGTACACACAATCTTGTAGTAAGGTGCGTCGCCACGGGTCAATCTGCAAGTTCCATTTAAAAGGTCGCAGCGACGCACCCTACATATTAACATCACACAATATAAATATAGCGGCTGCTGTACTTCATCAACCTGGAATATGCTGTATCAAAAATCCTATCAAGCCTAATTTTGCCGCACTGCGTGTCCCGACACCGGTTTCTGCCTAGATAATTCGCATCGAAACCAAAGATTTTGCGAATAAACCGGGTTTCTTTTGTTAGCGCGTCCGACCGCATTCCAGTCTTCACTGCGAGGAAGTAGGGGCAATCGCCGGTGGTTGCCCCTCCCCACTTAGAGATAATATCTAACCGTTGTTACAACCCGACTTCTCTTCGCCCGCAAAGACGCTTTCAAGAAAAAAGCAGTTTGATTGTGCAGCAGTCCCTCCCACCAATTTTGGGTCACAAAAGCCGGAATTATCAGCGTTAAAAACACTCCCGGTCGCTGCTCTTCAAACAAAGCCAAAAACTGAGTCAAAGCCTCACTAACAGAACGGTAAGGCGATTCCAAAATTTCCAAAGGAATATCAGACTGCAAATCTTGCCAAGCTGCTTGTAATTTTGCTCGATCTGTCAAACCAATATCCACGTGAACTGCCACAACTTCATCAGCAATTAAACGAGCGTAATCGAGGGCCTCGAAAGTTCCTCGGTGCAACTGCCCGACTAACACAACTGCCGGATGTGTCACCGCCTTAACTCTAGGTCTGCGAAGATAAGACCTCGGTTCTATTCCCTGAATGCTCAAGCGAGCCGCTACATACCGATAGTGCCGGTGAATAGCTAAAAATAGACTGACTACGATCGGAATAGTTACTACGACAACCCAAGCTCCCAAAAGGAATTTTGTAGCGATAATTACACCCAAAACTCCCGTTGTTGCCACTGCACCAATACCGTTCATTACAGCACTAACTTGCCAACCTTTACCTCGTTCCTTAAACCAGTGAATTACCATTCCCGATTGGGAGAGAGTAAAAGAAGTGAAAACTCCCACCGCATACAGGGGAAGCACCGCGCTCGTATTGCCTCGAAAGATGATAATTAAAAGAGCAGCGCAGAAGCTGAGCAGATTAATGCCATTAGAATAAACCAGGCGATCGCCCAACAGCGACAATTGCCTCGGCAAAAACCCGTCCCGCGCCAAAAAATAACAAAGTCGCGGAAAATCCGCATAACTCGTATTCGCAGCCAACAGCAAAATTAACAGAGTTGCAGCCTGCAAATAATAATAAAATATACCGACACCAAAAATCTGTTTTCCCAACACAGAAAGGAGCGTTTCATGTTCTGTAGGAATCACCTGATAAATATGAGCCAAGTAACTAACCCCCAAAAACATCGCTCCCAGAATTCCCGCCATATAGCTCAAAGTCAGGCGCGCATTCTTCCATTCAGGAGGCTTAAAAGCTAACACCCCGTCCGATATTGCTTCAACTCCAGTCAGGGCTGTACAGCCCGCCGCAAAGGCCCGCGCCAGCAGAAATAATCCCAAAGGTTCCTTAGCTGGAATATTTTGTAATGTCGGCAAAACATGACCTGTTGCCTGTTGGAATAAACCGCAGCCAATCAAAACAAAAATGCCAACGAGAAACGCATAGGTGGGAACCATAAATATATTGCCAGATTCCCGCAATCCCCTGAGATTGGCAAACATGATTAGGACAATAAAAACTAAGCACAGTTCAACTGTGTAGGGGTGCAGGGAGGGAACTGCTGAAGTCAAGGCTGCCACCCCAGCCGAAATACTGACTGTTACGGTGAGGATGTAATCAATCATCAGCGAACCTGCTGCGATCAAACCAGGATAAATACCTAAATTGTCTCGCGCCACAATGTAAGCGCCACCGCCGTTGGGGTACGCTTTAATTGTCTGTCGGTAAGACAGCGCAACGATCGCCAACAGTAAAATAATAATTCCAGAAATAGGCAGCGATAAACTCAAACTGCTACTCCCCGCTAGTAATAGCACCAGCAGAGTTTCTTGAGTAGCGTAGGCAACAGACGAAAGTGCATCGGAAGCAAGAACAGCTAGTCCTGTAGCGTTGCTCAGCCGTTCATGAATAGATGCGCTAGTGGGGAGAGATTCACCCAGTAAAAATCTCTTGAGTCGAGAATAAGTGTACATTGAAACTCAATATATAGGCGTCCACAAATCATAATCGAGACGGGGACCGTTTTAAGTATTTTTTGGCTTATAAGTTGTAATTCTCTCTCGCTTGTTGAGTCAGCTTCAGCTTGTGTTCGAGAGCTTGCCAATTTTCGGCTGCGATATCGCTGATGAACTCGTCGAGACTGTCGCGGTAAATAGAGAGCGATCGCAACAATTCCTCTCGATTGTACTTTGCCACCATCACTCCCAGCTCGGGATTGCCGCCCCCAACGCGGCTCGTATCCCGAAAACCCGAACTCGCCAAATGTTGGGCTAAATTAACAATATCCCGATCGCCTTCAAGATCGCAGGCAGCAACCAGCGTCGCGCTCGCCATTAGCGGCAAATGAGAAATCCAAGCCACAGCTCGATCGTGCTCTTCCGGCTCACATCGGTAAACTTTAGCACCCAGCAACCGTGCAATCTCCTCAACCTCATCCACCGCAAGCGCCGGCGTCTGAGCAGTCGGCGTCACCACGTAAGGCCGGCCCACAAACAAATCCGGCACCGCCGCCTCGATTCCGCTTTCAGCAGTCCCCGCCATCGGGTGTCCCCCCACAAAATTCGGCCACAGAGAAGACACAGCCTGCACTATAGGTGTTTTTACAGAACCGACATCAGTTACAATAGTATCCGGGGAAAGATAGGGCACCAACTCTCGGACGATCGGCTCGATCGACCCCAGAGGCGTGCAAATAAAAACCAGATCGGCTGCTGCGATCAGAGACAGGTGTATGCTGGCTTCATTTACAACACCGCGAGCTTGCGCCCGATCGCAAGTTTGCTGCCGACTCGAAACCCCAAAAACATCAAACCCGCGCGATCGCAAATCCAGCCCGATCGAGCCGCCAATTAAACCCAGTCCTACAATACCGATATTCATAGCAATAAAATGGGGATATTTGATACGGTGCCGCCCCCATGACAGTCGAGGAACTCCTGAAAAAATATGCCGCCGGAGAAAGAAACTTTGCCGGAATCAACCTGACTGAGGCCAACCTCAGCGGCGTCAACTTGAGCGGAGCCAACCTCAAGGGTGCGAATCTGAGTGTAGCAAACCTGAGCGGAGCCAACCTCAGCAAAACCAACCTCACCGGTGCCAAACTCAACATCGCCAGACTCAGCGGCGCCCATCTCGGCGGTGCCGACCTCACCGACGCCGACCTCAACGTTGCCTACCTAGTGCGAGTTGACCTCAAAAGAGCCACACTCACAGGAGCCAAACTGATCAGAGCCGAGTTAATTCGAGCCGAACTCAGCGGCGCTAACCTCAGCGGAGCCAACCTCAGCGGAGCCACCCTCACCGAAGCCACCCTCCGAGGAGCCAACCTCGCTCAAGCCAACCTTCGAGGCGCTCACCTCAGCGGCGCGTCCTTGACAGAAGCCAACCTCGAACAAGCCAACCTGCAAGGTGCCGACCTCAGCCGAGCCGACCTCAGCGGCGCAGACCTGCGAGGCACAGAACTGCGACAAGCCAACCTCACTCAAGCCATACTCAGCGGAGCCGACCTCAGCGGCGTCAATTTGCGCTGGGCCATCCTCAGCGGCTGCAACCTCCGCTGGGCAGACCTCAGCGAAGCCAAATTGAGCGGGGCCGACCTCAGCCGAGCCGACCTCTGCCACGCCAACTTGCTCAATGCCAGTTTAGTTCACGCCGACCTGTCAAATGCCTATCTGATCCGCGCCGACTGGATTGGAGCCGACTTAACCGGAGCCACCTTAACCGGAGCCAAACTCCACGCCGTTTCGCGACTGGGCATCAAAACCGAAGGCATGACCTGTAAGTGGGTCGATCTCAGCCCCAACGGCGACCACAGCCAAATTTACTGGTTGAACTCGGGGGGAACCCAGGAATTTTTTCACGAAACCTTGCCCACAGTTCGGATTGTGATTGACTCGCCCTTAGACCAAGGCGCTCATTTTGCCCTAGCTGCAACTTATTACCAAATTGCCCAACAATACCCGAGTTTAAGTCAGCCGCCCACGATCGAAGTCAGCTCAAGGCGCACCGTACTCGCCTTTAAAATGGACAGCGACGATAAATTATTTGCCACCGCTTACGTTGCCATCATTCCTTTTAACGACGCCGCCACAACTCAAAAAAACCTAATCGCTTTGATGAAAATGATTCAATCTCACGATGCAGGCAAACTTAACGTCAAAGAATCCAAACACGTCCAGTTATGTAGCAAAGCTCTCAACCAAGCTATCAGCAAAGTAGACCAAATCAAAATTTCAAGTTCTTTTCCCAAAATCGGCCAAAGCATCAATTTTTTTCAAATTCCTACACAGATGATCTTAATTAATTCCCGCGACCAAAGACTCAGCGTATATCACCACCCAGCCTTCGGCAAGCGCCTGATCAAAAAATACGACCCGAATAACTCAAGCGCAGGCAAGTTAATCGAAAGCACAAAATTGGGTCAAGCTAATATCACTACCATTTTGGATTTTATAAAAGGCTTCCACAATATCGATGTCTAGGCATATTGCATCTAGTTACAAAAAATGCTTATTCTATTTAAAAGGTTGGCACAACAAAGCTTTGTTCTAGCTAACACATCAGGGAATTTGAAAAGCATGGACGCCGAAGAACTCATCGCCAAATATGCAGCAGGAGAAAGAGACTTTACTGCCATCCTCCTTTGCGAGGCAAATCTCAGCAGAATCGATCTCAGCGGAGCTAATTTCAGCGAAGCAATCTTGAGCCTCACCAACATGAGTGGTGCCAATCTGTCAAACGCCAACATGAGAAAAGCCAAACTCAATGTTGCGAGACTCAGCGGTGTCAATCTCCACAAAGCCGACCTCAGCGGCGCTATCCTCAACGTGGCTAACTTGATTCGAGCCGACCTCAGCGAAGCCAAACTCGTCGAAGCTACACTGATCAGAGCCGAACTGATCAGAGCCGACCTCAGCAGTGCTAACTTAAGCGGCGCAAACCTCAGCGAAGCAGATTTGAGAGAAGCAACCCTCAGAGAAGCCAATCTAGAGCAAGCTGATGTCAGTGGGGCTCACCTCAGAGGCGCTTCCCTGACAGCGGCCAACTTGGAACGGGCCAACTTGCACAGAGCCGACCTCAGCAGGGCAGACTTGCGAGGAGTCAACCTCTGCAATGCCGAACTCAGACAAGCTAATCTGTCTCAGGCCAACCTCAGCGGCGCTGATTTGCGAGGCGCTAATCTCCGGTGGGCTGACCTCAGCGGGGCGAACCTGACAGGCGCTGACCTCGACGAAGCGAGATTGAGCGGGGCTAACTTGTACGGGGCAAATTTGAGCAATGTCAACCTGTTGAACGCTACTCTGGTACACGCGGATTTGACTCAAGCGAATTTGATTCACGCTGATTGGGTGGGGGCAGATTTGACGGGGGCTGCCCTGACGGGGGCAAAAATTTACGCGGTGTCTAGGTTTGGCGTGAAAGCAGATGACATTACCTGCGATTGGGTTGACCTCAGTCCTAACGGCGATCGCAGCCGCATTCAGCGCTTTACCCCAGAAGCATCTCAAAGGTTTTTTAATGCTACACCGCCGACAGTTCAAATTATTGTCGATCGACCTCTAGACACCGACGCTAACTTTGTCCTCGCAGCTACCTACCGCCAAATTGCCCGTCAATACTCGGGTTTGAGCAATCCTCCCAGCATAGAAGTTAATTCGCGGCGCACAATCATCTCATTTAGAATAGACCAGGACGAGCAACTATTTCTCACAGCTTTCGTTGCCATTATTCCCTTTAGCGACGCGGCATTTACTCAGAAAAATCTCATTACTCTGATCAAGATGATTCAACCCCAAAGCGGTAATAACCTGGGCGTCAGAGTCTCAAATCTGGTAGTGCAATTGAACGTGACCCTGACCAAAACAATTAGAAAAATAGGGGAAATGAAAATTCAGCCGATTCGCCTCGATCGCGAATCGGTATCGAGTTTTTTCCAATCGCCTACCCAAACTGTACTGGCTAACTCCAGCGCCGAAAGTTTGATGGTTCACTATCACCCAGACTTTGGCAGAAACTTGACAAATTTGGCGGGAGTCACCAAAACCTCGATCGGTCCTACAATTAAAGCCCAAAGATTCACAACCCCGCCGCTAAATACGGTCGTTGAGTTTGTCAAAAGCTTTTATCAGCTCGGTGAGTAAATACTATAAATTAATTTGAGATAATTTCTATTCATGCCATATAAAAATTAGCCGATTGCCCTTTCTGTCAGGTAAAAAAATGGAAGCTGAAGAACTTCTCAAACGATTTGCAATCGTCAAAAGATACACAGAAGGCGACAGAAATTTCACAGGAATCAACCTGAATGAAGCTAATCTCAGCCGCATCAACCTCAGCCAATCAATTTTAACGCGGGCTAGCTTATTTGTCACCAACATCAGCGGCGCTAACTTGAGCGAAGCTAACTTGAGCGAAGCTAACCTGAATGTGGCTAGACTCAGCAGCACCAATCTCTCGCGGGCAATCTTAAACGGGGCTACTCTCAACGTAGCAAACTTAGTGAGAGCCGATTTAAGTGCAGCTCAATTAATCGGAGCATCCCTGATTAGAAGCGAATTAGTCCGCTGCGAACTGAGCAAAACTAACTTCAGCGGCGCAAACCTGACTGAAGCAGATTTAAGAGAGGTAAAACTGACGCAAGCTAACCTGTCGGGTGCTAATCTTTCCGGTGCAAACCTCAGAGGTGCTTCGGCTGCTTCAGCTAACTTTCAAGCAGCTAACTTGCACGGCGCGGATTTGACGAAAGCAGATTTCAATGGTGTCAATTTGAGCAGTGCCGATCTGAAACAAGCTTCTTTACAGCAGGTAAATCTCAGCAGTGCCGATTTGAGCGGAGCTAACTTCAAATGGGCGGATTTGAGCGGAGCTAACCTCAACGGCGCCGATCTGAGCGAGGCTAACTTTAACGGAGCTAACCTCAACGGAGCAGATTTAAGAAATACTAATTTAGCCCATGCTAGTTTGGTTCACGCTGATTTGACAAAAACCAATTTGATTAACGCAGATTGGGTAGGCGCTGATTTGACTGGGGCAACTTTAACAGGGGCAAAACTGTATTTGGTTCCCCGGTTTGGCATCATCGCAGATGATATTACTTGCCAGTGGGTTGACATCAGCCCCGCAGGCGATCTTACTCAGGTTAAACAATTTAATTCGCCTTCAGAATCGAGAAAATTTTTAAATCACACGCCAGGGTTAGTGCAAATTGTGATTGACGCACTTTTAGACTACTCAGCAAACAGCACTTTAGCAACAGCTTACAGCGAAATAGCTCAGCATTACCGGGTAATGAGCTCTCCTCCCAATATTGAAATCGGCTACCGCCGGACAACTCTCACTTTTAGATTTGATAGCGACGAACATTTATTGCCAGGAGCTTTTTTAGGGATTCTTCCTTTTAATGACGCCTTAGAAACTCAGAGAAATCTTGTGGTGCTAGCCAAAAATATGGAAAGTCAAGATTTGAACAAAAAACGGATATTGCAGTTTTGTAAAGCATTGAATTCAGCGATAGATAATTTAAATGAGGTGAAAAGAATGCTGGAAACAGCAATAAATGCCGATCGCCAAACAAAATTTTTTCAGTCACCTACCCAAACTATTTTAATTAGTTCGGGGCAGGAGAGTTTGACCGTGCAGTCTCACCAGAATTTTGGTCGGCGAGGTGGAAATAATCAGGAAAGTAAATTCAAGTTGCCCGCGGGTAAAAAATTAGTTGATTTTATGGCAAGTTTTGATTATCTTGATTGATAAATCCCAACTGTAAAATCGATTGATTGAGGTAGAAGTCCACAACTCGCTGCTCCGCTTCCTGCGATCGAACTCCGAGCCGCACTGGCCCCATCATTTAACGATGGCGCGGCTCGTGGCGCGGGCTTTGCGCTTGGGGCGCAGCGCTCTGATCCAGACGGGGCTTCCCGCTGGAGCTTTCCGACAGCGGTATCGAGTCAGCTATTTGATGCCGATTTTAATGTGGCCGGAGCCTGTGATTTTAGTCGCGCCGACACCGCTGCTAGAACATTTGCAGGCGGTGGAAATTCCGCGCTTGCAAGAGTGGCTGCAAACTGAGCGGCCGATCGAGACTTATTCCGATCGTGCCACGGGACGAGGATTGATGCTAGCAGATCCGCAGTCTTGGCTGGCGGCTCGCTTGGCGGCGAATTCGCCACTTCACAGCAATATTCCGACAATTATTGACGGTGTGGATGACTTGGAAGTTTGGACTCGCCAGCAATTGACGGCGTGTTTGCAACCGGCTGACTGGAACGATTTAATGCAATCTCAGCCTTTGGAAGCCGATGCAATCCTCCAAGGGCGGGTAATGCTAACGCGGGCTTTCTTTCAGCATCCGCCTAAGCCTGATGAGTGCTATTTGCTGGAAACCGCAGAGCAAAATATTTTGAAGGGGCTGTTTGAAAGGATCGAGCCAAACTCGCTGATTCCGGCTGCTTGGAGCAATTTTTGGCAGCGGTGGGAAGCAAACGGCAGACTCAGGTGGGCTCAAATTAATCGATCGGGAGGGTCATTTTCTCTGTACTGCGCGCCGGTGCAGGTGGCTGAGGTTTTGAGCAAAATTTGGTCTGCAGTGCCTGTGGTGTTGATTGGGGGGGCGGTGGATGTGGAACCGAAGGCTCCGATCTTCCGGCAAATGCTGGGACTGCCAGAATTGACGAGCGTGAAGTTTTCGCCCGATCGACAAAGCGAATTAATTCAACTGTACATTCCCAACTGGCTGCCGCTGCCGAATACGCCGGAATTTCAGGGTGTTTTAATTGAAGAAATTCGGACTTTGCTGTTGATGAGCGCGTCAGTGGCGGGTTTAACGGTGCTGATTGTTGGTGATGTACCGCTGAAGGCTAGGCTGGCGGCGATTTTGGCTTCTGAGTTCGGTTCTCGGGTGCAGGTAGAAAAAACAGATGTGGGCGAGAATGCGATTTTGGTGACGGGGTGGGAGTTTTGGCGGGAACATCAGGGGGAATTGAGGGCGCCTCACTTGCTGGCGATCGCAACTTTGCCGCTACCTTCCTTGGAAAATCCTTTGGTGACGGCGCGTGTGGCTTATTATAAGGAGCAGCGCAGGGATTGGTTTCGGTTGTATTTGCTGCCGGCGGCGCTGAATGAGTTGCAGCGGGCGATCGCGCCGGTGCGAGAACGTCAAGGGGTGGTGGCGATTTTCGACAGCAGGGTGATTCACCGCAGTTACGGACAGCAGGTTTTAGCGGCTTTGAGTCCTTTTGCGAGGATTGATTATTTGGATACGACTTGGTTGACGCAGGCTTGAGATGACCTGTTGGTCTATAATTTGGTTAGGTATTGAGTTGAAATCTAATTTAGCAGACAAAGATTATGGGTGAAGCTAAGCGTCGCAAAGAGTCGATCGGCGACGAATACGGTAAAGAAGAACGCATCCTTCCCTGGCTGCCAATCACGAAAACCCAAAGCGAAGATTTTGTCAAGTGGACAAGTCGCGGAAGCTGGATCGGGATTAGCTTGTTGGTTGGTTGGTGGATTGTAGTGCGATTCGTCGGCCCAGCGGCGGGTTGGTGGGTGGTTGATTGATGGCTGCAAGTGCGATCGGGCATTTGTTTGTGCGATCGTACATTTTGTCGAGTTTCAACTCGGAAAGTAGCGGCCGAATTTTTTGGTAAAATTTAGTTGCCAATTTGGAGTTAGTATGTTATGTTAGTTATCTTCGGGCGATTAGCACAGTGGTAGCGCGCTTCCTTCACACGGAAGATGTCACAGGTTCAAATCCTGTATCGCCCATTCAAAATTTTAACGTGACTCATTTAGGCGATCGCCGGGATAGAGGTAACTCTATGATACAAATAATTCTGAAAGCTGAACAAGAAAAGTTATTAGCAGAAAAAATTAAAATGAGCCTGGAACTTAAGAATAGTTATCAGCCCGATCCGCACAGACAAGCTTTAGCTGAAACTTTTAGCAACTTATGTGAAGAAACCCAGGCTTTACACGCGGATCATCCTTTAACTGATGAAGAAATTGCCCAAGAAATTGCAGCTTATCGGAGAGGAGAATGAGAAAATGACTGAAAATAAAAAGTAATTGGTGTTTAGCTTAAGCTTCAACATATTCGCAAATAGAGACAGGTTCGGGAATAGGAAAAGCATCCTCTTGTAGTCCTTCAATATGAAATGCGATCGCCTCTTTAATTAAATTCCTCACCTCTTCTAAACTTTCAGCCACAGCTACACATCCAGGTAAATCGGGAACATACGCACCGTAGCTAGTTTGACCTTTTTCAATTACAACAGCATAACGCATTAATCTTCCTCCTGTAGTTGAGATTGCCGCAAAACACTTTTAAGCGTACCTATTGGCATATCAATGCCTAAATTACCTGACACAGTTACAGTTCCAGCCTTTTCTGGGTGTTTAAATTGACGGTGACTGCCCCTTGTTCTAGCTAAATACCAATCATCATCTTCTAACATTTTAATAACTTCTCTAACTTTCATTGTTCATCTATCTATAAAACTAATCAACTCCCACACTTTTATTCCGATCATATGATCTAACTTCAGCAACCTCTCCATTGTAACCTGCGCGACTGATAAAAAACCTCATCCTGCTCAATCCGAGGAGAATGTTTAACAATGCCAAAACAGCCGTAGCACGGGCTGCAAGCGGGACGCGATCGCCCAAACCCCCTTTTTTTATACTACATCTATGCTACACTAACATTGTAGCTCGTGCCACCGCAGGAGGTTCCCTCATGGCAAATGCCAATCTTCCCCAAAATTTCAACTTAATCATCCCCGCAGGCACCCAAATTGTTACCAAAATTGAGGTCAAAAATCCTGCAACTAACGAATATTGGAAACCGGGATTAGTAGGTGTCATCGTTCAGTCGCCTACAGACAATTCCCACGCCTATTTAGTCAAACTCCCAGACGCAACACAAGTTAGTCTGCGGCGACACGAATTCAGCATCCGCAAACAATTTCAAAGCGAAGGATTGCAGTCAGGAGGAGATTTTCTTGCAGAATACAACCTCTATGATTCTGTAATTTACCGCTGCATTGTTGGTTCCAGAGCTTACGGTCTTGATAACGAGCAATCCGATACAGACAGGCGCGGGATTTACCAGCCGCCGGCAATACTTCACTGGTCGCTTTACGGCATTCCAGAACAATTGGAAAACAAGGAAAATCAAGAATGCTATTGGGAACTGCAAAAATTTCTGGTTTTGGCACTAAAAGCTAATCCAAATGTGCTAGAATGTTTGTACACGCCTTTGATAGAAACGGTTTCTCCTGTAGCACAAGAATTGCTGGAAATTCGGGAAATCTTTCTTTCTCAATTGGTTTATCAAACTTACAATAGCTACGTTTTGTCTCAATTTAAAAAAATGGAGCAAGACCTCCGCAATACCGGGGAAATTCGCTGGAAGCACGCGATGCACTTGATTCGGTTGCTGCTGTCAGGAATTACGGTACTTAAAGAGGGTTTTGTCCCGGTGCGGGTGCAGGATTATCGATCGCAATTGCTATCAATCCGCAACCAGGAAATCTCCTGGGATGAGGTTAATTGCTGGCGGTTGAGCTTGCACTCAGAGTTCGATCGCGCTTTTGCTGCAACTTCCTTACCGGAACGTCCTAATTACGAGAAAGCTAATCTGTTTTTGATTAAATCTCGTAGAGGTGCGATCGAAATCGGATCTTGAAATCGCTTCTATACAAAGCCCGCCTGCACGGACTAAAATAAATGACAGAATACATTTCCGATTTAGCCCAAATTATCTCCGTTCGACCTTATCCGCTGCTGTTTGCCACTGTCAGCGGTTCGCATTTATACGGGTTTCCTTCCGCAGATTCTGACTTCGACTTGCGGGGAGTACACATTTTGCCGCTACCGAAAGTAATTGGACTGATTTCTGGAGAAGAAACGATCGAAGTTTCTGAGGTTCGGGAGGGAATGGAAATAGATTTAGTAACTCACGACATCAAGAAATTTTTTGAGTTGCTGTTGAAGCGCAACGGCTACGTGCTAGAACAACTGTATTCGCCGCTCATAGTTTACAGTACAAAGGAACATGAGGAATTAAAGGATCTCGCCTCGAACTGCATTACCAAGCACCACAGCCACCACTATCTCGGTTTTGCTCAAACTCAATGGCGATTGTTTGAGAAAGAAAGCCCGCGTCGGGTTAAGCCGCTGCTGTACGTTTACCGGGTGTTGCTGGCGGGGATTCACTTGATGCAAACGGGGGAAGTTGAGGCGAATTTGGTGAAACTTAACGAGAAATTCCAATTGTCGTATATTCCTGATTTGATCGATCGCAAGCTGGCTGGGGAGGAAAAATCTGTGTTGGAAGATACAGATATTGAATTTTATCAGCAAGAGCGCGATCGGCTAATCAATATATTAGAAGAGGCAAGTTTTACAAGTCATTTGCCGTCAAATCCTAATGCAAAGGTTGCTCTTAGCGATTTTCTGGTAAAGGTGAGGATGTCATCTGTGAACTAAGCTATTTCATGTCTAACTTGCATACTGCGGACGGGCGGGACGCCCATCCCACAATAGCTGGGTAAAATTAGTCGTCTGGTGCAGCCGTGCACCCTACAGATTAGTCGCTACATATTAGTCGCGGACGGGCGAGACGCCCATCCCACAAGAGTTAGGTAAAATTTAATGTCGGATTCTGGAGACTATTTTCTCTAATTTCTCGCATCCGGCTGCAGACAAACCAAAATCTCTAATTTCCGCTTTGAGATTGGAGAAACTGCCGAAGCCCGCGACATAACCGTTGACTCTTGCTGCTACAGTGGAGTTCACAAACTGAGTGCGATCGAATTCTTTCATCAGTTCGGGTTCCTGACGCAAATAATATTTTTGATGGTAATCCTCCGCCCAATAAAACTCGGTCAAAGACTGAATTAATGTATAAATTTTGCCGCCATTAGCTTTTTCGCGATGGAGTTTTAGCTCAACACATTGCCTTTGTGAATCACTGCGATAAAAAACCGCATCCATATACTGTCTAGACCAACTAGGAAATTGCCGGGGATTGTGACTTCTCCAGAAAATATCCAGCAGTTCTGCATAGGAAATCCGCGAGGTATCGAAATCTATTTCGACCGCTTCAATATGATTCCCTATGTTATGATAAGTGGGGTTTGCTGTAGCCCCGCCCGCGTAACCGACGCGAGTTCGCACGACTGCTTGGATAACTCCAAACTGCGCGTCGGGAGACCAAAAACAACCAAGTCCAAAAGTAGCTGTTTCTATTGTTTCTGGTAATTTTGTGTTCATTGGTGGCTGGTTGTGTGAAGGAGATTTTTTTTATTAACCGCAGAGGGCGCAGAGGGCGCAGAGAAAGAGAAGATAGAGAAATGTTGCTTTTGACAAATCACTTAGACTTATTTTTCGTACCTGCGCGGCGTGTAAACCCAAACATCTCCATATTTGCGGGGAATAATCCGAGTTTGACTGGAACCAACAATTACTAAAGTTCTCATGTCTGCATCTTCGGGGCGGAATTCGCCGAGGGTGCAAACGCGCACGGATTGGCCTGGCCTCCCGAGGTTTCGCCCTAGGATGACGGGGGTTTTAGCATCGCGACTTTGCAACAAAATCTCGATCGCCCTTCCCAATTGCCACTTCCGCTGTGTGGATACTGGATTGTAAAATGCGATCGCGAAATCTGCGATCGCAGCGGCCGAAATCCGCTGTTCTATGACCTCCCAGGGCTTGAGAATATCCGAAAGCGAAATCGCGCAAAAATCGTGTCCGAGGGGTGCTCCGATCGCAGCAGCGGCTGCCTGCATGGCTGAAATGCCCGGTGCCACCCGAATATCGATGCCTTGCCATTCGGGTTTGGCATCAAAGTCGATCGCCTCAAACACCGCTGCCGCCATCGCAAAAATACCCGGATCTCCCGACGAAACCACGGCGACAGATTTTCCCGATGCTGCTAAATCTAGGGCAAAACGGGCGCGATCGATCTCTTCGCGGTTGTCGGAATCGTGCCGCTGTTGCCCTTCCCGCAGGGTTCCGGCTAAGTCGAGATAGAACTTGTAACCCACCCAATCCGTGGCTTCGCGCAGGATTTGTTTAACCTCCGGGGACATCCAGGGCGCGCCTCCGGGGCCCGTACCGACGATCGCCAGTTTGCCGCGGCTAACTCCGATCGCGCTAGCATCTAGGGGTTCGGCAGCCAGGGCGATCGCGCAATTGAGCGCTAAAGTGCGATCGCATTCGATTAAGTGACTGTTTGCACCGGCTGCTGTCAGGGCAATTTGTGCGGCCTGATTTTCGATGAATTCAATTGAGTCTAATTCGACAAGTTCGGATAGATTTAAAAAGCGGACGGGGACTTGAAAATATTGTGAAACTGCTTCAAGTGCCGGATTTCCCATCTCATCTTTTAAGGCAAAAATTCCCGCAACGGAAGCTGGCGCTAAACCTGCATTTTCCAATAATTTCTGGACTAATGAAACCGCTATTTCCGGCTCAATATTCGATAGCTTTGTGAGTGCAACTGCCACAATTTGCGGATGGTAAACCAAACAATCTGGCGCAGGCAAAACTGCTTTTTCGGTGACGCGGATCGTCAATTTTGCATCGGGGGCGATCCTCTCCGAGGGCTGCGCTAACGGCAAATTGCTCTCGGAAAGCCAGCTAGCTTTGCCTTCTAGGCGTACTTTTGCCCCGGCGAGCAAATTTGAAATAAAAGTTTTCGCGTCCTCTGGATTCGCCAAAGAATAGCCCTGGGGAGGACTCAGCAGCGCGGTGCGAAACCGGATATCTCCCGTTGTGGTAATCGCAGGCTGTACGCCGAGGGCTGCTGCAATCTCTCTGGCCAAATCATTAACGCCGTGCAAACCGCCCAGCAGCGGTACGACGGCGCTTCCGTCTTCTGCGACGGCTAAAACTGCCGGTTCGGCGCGTTTGTCTGACAGCATTGGGGCGAGGGTGCGGATGATTATTCCGGCGGCGCAGATGGCGATGATTGGGGTTTCTGTTGCAAATAATTCCCGCAATGTTTCGCCGAAGTTGCTAAAGTTGATGTCTGTGTGGGAAGTGCGATCGATTAAACCGTAAATCTGGGAACCGGGGAAATGTGCGGAGATTTTTTTGGCGATCGGCAGGCTATTGTGACCTAAGATAACTATTGCGGGAGGTATTCGATTCACTGTTGTAAATATTGCTCTGTTTGGATTGGTTTGATTATTTTAATTGGTTCTTACTTTAATAAGACATATTTGATAAACTGCGAAGGCGCGAAGTAAGAGAAAGCAGAAGATTATCTTTTTTGTTCTGTCTGTCAGTGGCACAGGCATCTTGCCTGTGCATCTCTGTAATTAGTCTATCATTAAAAGAAGCAAATATTTCGAGGTTGGGCTGTGAAACGCATTGTCTTAATTGCAGGGTTTGAATCTTTCAATGCTGAGTTGTACCGGAAAGCTGCCGAGTTGGCTGTGGCTGGCTGTCAGGGATTGGAAGTGCGGGTTTTTAGCGATCGCGCCCTCGCAGACGAACCCGACGCTGTAGCAGCCGCCCTCTCGAATGCTGATGTGTTTTTCGGGAGTTTGCTGTTTGATTACGATGCGGTAATGTGGCTGCGGGAAAGGGTGCAACATATCCCGATTCGCCTGGTTTTTGAGTCGGCTTTGGAATTGATGAGTCTTACTCAAATCGGCGCTTTTAAAATTGGCGACAAGCCGAAGGGAATGCCGAAACCGGTTAAGTTTATTCTGGATAAGTTCAGCAACGGGCGAGAAGAAGATAAACTCGCTGGTTACATCAGTTTTTTGAAGGTTGGGCCGAAGTTATTGAAATACGTGCCAGTGCAAAAAGTGCAAGATTTACGCAACTGGCTGATTATTTACGGTTACTGGAATGCGGGCGGTGCGGATAATGTTGTCTCGATGTTTTGGATTATTGCCGAAAAGTATTTGGGGCTGAAGGTTGCAGAAATTCCGCCGCCTGTGGAAACTCCCAATATGGGTTTATTGCATCCCGATTATCATGGTTATTTTGAATCGCCCCGGCAATATTTGGATTGGTATCTCGGTAATCAAACCAGTAGGGTGCGTCGCAAAGAAGAATCTGCAAATCAGCTTGAAAATCTCTCCGCGACGCACCATACAACAGACAGTAGGGTGCGTCGCGATCGACAATCTGCGAATCAACCCGAAAATCTCTCCGCGACGCACCATACAACAGAATCTGTGGTGGGCATCTTGCTTTACCGCAAGCACGTTATCACGAAACAGCCTTATATTCATCAATTAATTCGCTATTTTGAAGATGCGGGAATTGTGCCTTTGCCGATTTTTATCAATGGTGTTGAAGGCCATGTGGCGGTGCGGGATTGGATGACTACTGCTGATGAAACTGCGCGGCGAAAACAAGGCAATATTGAAACTCTTTCTCTTTCTCAAGATGCTGTGGAAGTTGATGCGATTGTTTCTACTATTGGCTTTCCGCTAGTTGGCGGGCCCGCTGGTTCGATGGAGGGTGGAAGGCAGGTGGAAGTTGCTAAGCGCATTTTAACTGCTAAAAATGTACCTTATTTTGTGTCCGCACCTCTGCTGATTCAGGATATCCATTCTTGGACTCGTCAGGGGATTGGAGGTTTGCAAAGTGTGGTATTGTATGCTTTGCCTGAGTTGGATGGCGCGATCGATCCTGTTCCCCTGGGCGGTTTGGTGGGTGAGGATATTTATCTGGTGCCCGATCGCGCGAAACGCCTCACAAGTAGAATTAACAATTGGGTAAAATTGCGCCAAACTCCGCCATCTGAAAGGAAAATTGCGATTATTCTCTACGGGTTTCCTCCCGGTTACGGGGCGGCTGGTACGGCTGCTTTATTAAATGTACCGAAATCGCTGCTAAATTTCCTGCACAAACTTCAAGCAGCAGGTTATACAGTTGGAGAAATTCCGGCTGACGGTGAGGAGTTAATTCGCAGGGTGAAAGAGGCGGATGAAGCTACTTGTGACGGGCAAGATGCCCGTACCACACAAGAGACTGTTAATGTCAAAAATTTAGAAAAATGGCTGGGCTATCTGTTAACAAGTCGTATCGAAAAACAGTGGCATTCTCTAACGGGTACTGGAATTAAGACAGATGGCGACGAGTTCCAAATCGGCGGCATTCAACTGGGGAATGTTTGGATAGGTTTGCAGCCGCCGCTGGGGATTTCGGGCGATCCGATGCGCTTAATGTTCGATCGCGATTTGACACCTCACCCTCAATACGCTGCTTTTTACAAGTGGCTGCAAAATGATTATCAAGCTGATGCTGTGGTTCACTTCGGAATGCACGGCACTGTGGAATGGTTGCCGGGATCTCCTCTGGGAAATACTGGCTATTCTTGGTCGGATATTCTGTTGGGAAGTTTGCCCAATCTTTATATCTATGCCGCCAACAATCCGTCGGAATCGATGTTAGCAAAACGGCGCGGTTACGGTGTTTTGATTTCTCACAACGTGCCGCCTTACGGCCGCGCGGGCTTGTACAAGGAATTGATGGCTTTGCGGGATTTGATTGCGGAATATCGGGAAGATACGGCTAAGAATTATGTGCTGAAAGAGGCTATTTGCCAGAAGATTTTAGATAGCGGTTTGGAGGCAGATTGTCCGTTTGAGAATGCTCGAAAATTGGGGATTGCTTTTAGTTTTGAGAATGTGGGAATGTTCAGTGCTGATGCTTTTAACCGCTATTTGGTGAAGCTTTACGAGTATTTGCAGGTGGTGGAATCTCGCTTGTTTTCTTCTGGTTTGCACGTTCTCGGGGAACCGCCTAATTCTGAGGAAATGACCTCTTATCTTGAGGCTTATTTTGGGGAGAGGTTATCACAGGAACAGGTGCGTGAACTGGTTTTTGAAGAAAATGAACCACAGAGGCGCAGAGGGCGCAGAGAGGAAGAGCAAGAGGGGTTTGGTGGGGTTTTTGAGGAGGGCTTGTTAGTTAGGGATTTGTTGTTGCAAACGACGGATGAGTTGACTAATCTTTTGCGGGGTTTGAATGGGGAATATATTCTGCCTGCACCGGGTGGGGATTTGTTGCGGGATGGGGCTGGCGTGTTGCCAACTGGCAGGAATATTCATGCTTTAGACCCTTATCGGATGCCTTCTCCGGCGGCTTTTGAAAGGGGGCGGGAAATTGCTCGGAAAATTCTTGACAAGCACGTTGCTGAACAGGGGAATTATCCTGAGACTGTGGCGGTGATGCTGTGGGGTTTGGATGCTATTAAGACTCGCGGGGAGTCGATCGGCATTTTGCTGGAATTGGTGGGGGCTGAACCTCTTAAGGAGGGAACTGGACGCATTGTTCGCTATGAGTTAAAACCGTTAGCTGATGTCGGCCATCCCCGGATTGATGTGTTGGGAAATCTTTCGGGGATTTTCCGAGATAGCTTTGTGAATATTATTGAATTGTTGGATGATTTGTTTGCGCGCGCGGCGGATGCTGATGAACCGGAATCGGAGAATTTTATTCGCAAACACGCTTTAATTTTGCAGGCTAAAGGTGTGCAGAATTATGCGGCAAGGTTGTTTTCTAATCCGGCTGGGGATTTTGGTTCTCTGGTTAACGATAGAGTTGTGGATGGTAGTTGGGAATCGGGGGATGAGTTGGGGAAAACTTGGGAAAGCCGCAATGTTTTTAGTTACGGGAGAAAGGATAAGGGGGAGGCGAGGCCGGAGGTTTTGACTCAGTTGTTGCAAGGGTGCGATCGCATAATTCAAGAAATTGATTCTGTGGAATACGGTTTGACTGATATTCAAGAGTATTATGCCAATACTGGCGGTTTGAAGAAAGCCGCAGAAAAGCAGCGCGGCAAAAAAGTCAATACCAGTTTTGTCGAAAGTTTTTCTAAGGATACAACTCCTCGCAATTTAGAAGATTTGCTGCGCTTGGAATATCGAACTAAGTTGCTAAATCCTAAGTGGGCTAACGCGATGGTCAATCAAGGTTCGGGCGGCGCTTATGAAATTTCGCAGCGGATGACGGCGTTAATTGGTTGGGGCGGAACGGCTGATTTTACTGATAGTTGGGTTTACGATCAGGCGGCGGATACTTATGTTTTGGATGAGGAAATGGCGCGGAAGTTGCGGGAGGCAAATCCTGAAGCTTTTCGCAATATTGTGGGACGAATGTTGGAGGCTAACGGGCGGGGTTTTTGGCAGCCGGATGCGGATAAGTTGCAGCAGTTGCGCGAGTTGTACGAGTTAACTGATGAGAAGATTGAAGGGGTGACAGTGTAGTTTTTTTAGTCTAAATATGTAGGGCTGGCTAGAAGCCCAACCCCAGAATAGTTTCAAAATTTCTCATGTGCAATTTAGAGGCGCGGCTATATACAGCATATTCGGTGGTTCGTGAAGTACACTTTTCAGCTATATTGTGTGGTACGTGTTATGTAGGGTGCGTCGCTGCGGAGCAGGTTCAATGGAACTTGCTCCTTGACAGGTAGCGACGCACCTTACTTACTACAAGATTGTGTGTACCGCATATACATGGAATATGCTATAGCCTTTCTCAAAAAGATGAGGTATGACTGACAGCTTACATAACCACCCAGACTTATTGGGCCGGGGCCCAACTACGTACCTCATCTTTCTGAGAACCGCTATATATGTTTGCCTTGATCTCTGATTTGTCATGGGTACTTCTATTCTTTTATTCGTCTTTCCCAAAACATATCCACAAACATCACTGAACAAGCAGATGACATCGATCGATCGTATACACCACCAGTTTTCCAGATTCTATCTCTTCTCTGTTTTCGGCCAGAATTTTCTCTATTTTTATCTTCTTTGTTTCTACCAATTCATCGTTTTTTAATGTTGCTGATACATTTAATGTTTTTAAATTTTCAGAACAAGGTACGCCCTCAATCCACATCATTACGGACATTGCTCGCTTCATTTCTCGCTAAAGGAGGGGTTGCTATCGATAAAATCACTTAATTATTTTAAAGATTGGTGCTCAGACATCTTGTTTTTTTCACTGATAAGCTATCGCGCATTTAAATTGCATATTCTCTGCGGGCGGGACACCCCACTCATTGTTTGATTGTTTTTTGACAGACAATTTAAATGCCGCAACAGCTTAGTATAGGATAATTGCCCGAACTAATTATAGTTTCAAGCAAAAGCTCGATCGAATTCAACCGCAGCACGAATTCCGCTGAAAAATAATTTTCCGTTCCTCACAGCATTCAACCCGAAGCCTTGACAGCGGCTCTGTATGCAGTAAGATACACGTTGGTCAACTGATTCGCTAGTGGGTAGAGCTCAGAGGCAATCTTGCAGCGAATTGACACAACAGACAACGCACCCTTGCAAATCCATTCAACTTTGAGGAATGAAAAAAAACGTGCAAGACTCTACAAGCCCGCTGGCGGCAAAACGCTTAATTCGTCCCAAATCGATGCTGCTGGTGGCAGTTTCGATCGGCATTGGTTTACTTGGTATGGGATGGCGGCAGGAGTTAGTCCGGGCTCAGCAAACCTTACCAAGCAAAGTCGCTACGGGCAATTTGTGGCAAGAAGCTTCTTTTCCCGTCGAAAATTTTGAAGCCTACAGTTCCGCCTTCGGCCCTCGCGGCGGGGATTTTCATTACGGTTTGGACTTGGCAGCCCCCGAAGGCAGCTATATCCGCAATTGGTGGGGCGGGCAAATTGTGGAAGTTTGGGAAGACGGCAGGTGCGGCACTGGTATGGTGGTGCGATCGGGAAATTGGGAACACATCTACTGTCACCTCAGAGGTCGGGTGGAAACAGCTAACGGCGGACGTTACTATATCGATCGCCAAGGCGGCCTGCAAATTTGGCAGGGTCAAACTGTGCCGGCCGGTGCGAGAATTGCCAGAGTTGGGATGACCGGTCGCACGACTGGCCCTCATTTGCACTGGGGATTGAAGTACGACGGCCGCTGGGTAGACCCGGCTTTGGTACTCCGGGAAATGTACTCCCAGCAGTCTTAATTAGTCAGTTGTCAGTTGTCAGTTGTCAGTTGTCAGTTGTCAGTTGTCAGTTGTCAGTTGTCAGTTGTCAGTTGTCAGTTGTCAGTT
>NZ_JAUBRJ010000037.1:21139-23471 GCF_036701805.1 Microcoleus sp. N3A4 | reverse complement strand
GTCAGTAGGAAGAGGGAAGAAGTAGTGGGCCCCACGGAACCCTTACCAATGACCAATGACTGCTGACAACTGACAAACCAACTACTAACTAATGACTAATGACCAATGACTAATGACTCTTTACGTTGGTGCTAACTCTTTTTTTGTCAACTGGGTGTACCGATCGACAATTTGGCGGAATTCGTCGCCGTCGATCGTTTCTTCATCCAACAGCACTTCGACAAGTTTGTCTACCAAAGCGCGGTTTTCGCGGATGATCCGGCGAGCTTCTTCGTAGCAGTTAAAGGCAATTTCCCGGACTTGCCGATCGATCTTGATTGCCATTTCTTCGGAATACTCCGATCGCGAATTCCAGTTTTGGCCCAAAAACACCTCACTGTTCGGACTTTCCAAAGCCACAGGCCCCAAATCCGACATTCCGTAAAGCGTTACCATTTCCCTCGCGAGACTGCTAACTTTTCTGAGATCGCTACCGGCACCGGTGTCGATTTCAGCATCGCCATAAATTTCTGCCTCCGCCGCCCGTCCCCCCAAAGCTACTGTAATCCGGTTTAACAGCAAAGCCCGACTCCTCAAACCTTCGCTGTCGAGCATTTCGTCGTCAAGCACAAAGCTCGTAAAGCCTTCGATGCCGCCGGAACGCGGAATAATCGTTACTTTTTCAACCGGATCGGCATTTTTGAGCATTGTCGCGACTAGAGCGTGTCCGACTTCGTGGTATGCTGTCATCCACTTTTTCTTGCTGTCCAGCAGCGGGTTAAGCGTAAGCCCGATCGTGATCCGGTCGATCGCGTCGTGAACTTCTAGGTTACTAATAGTGTCTTTGCGACGCCTCGCTGTGAGAATAGCTGCTTCGTTGAGCAAGTTTGCCAAGTCGGCGCCGGAAAAGCCGGGAGTGCGGCGGGCGATCGTGTCTAGGGCAACTTCTGGGTCGAGTTTTTTGTTGCGCGCGTGAACTTGCAAAATCCCCAAACGCCCTTTGTAGCTGGGCAAATCTACCGTTACTTGCCGATCGAACCTGCCGGGCCGCAGCAGGGCGGTATCGAGCACGTCGGGGCGGTTGGTAGCTGCAATCACAATCACGCCGCTGTTACCCTCAAAGCCGTCCATTTCTGTCAGCAACTGGTTGAGAGTTTGTTCGCGTTCGTCGTTGCCGCCGCCGATACCAGCGCCGCGCTGCCTTCCTACGGCGTCTATTTCGTCGATGAAGACGATGCAGGGGGCATTTTCTTTAGCTTTGCGGAACAAGTCGCGGACGCGGGAGGCGCCAACTCCGACAAACATTTCGACAAATTCGGAACCGGAGATGCTGAAGAAGGGGACGGCTGCTTCGCCTGCGATCGCTTTTGCCAGCATTGTTTTGCCGGTTCCCGGAGGCCCGATTAACAGAACTCCTCTGGGAATTTTGGCGCCGATGGCGTTGAAGCGTTCGGGTTTTTTGAGGAAGGTTACGACTTCTTGCAGTTCTTCTTTAGCTTCTTCGATGCCTGCTACGTCGTCGAACATCACGCCGGTTTTTGCTTCCATTTGGAAACGGGCTCTGGATTTGCCGAAGTTCATGGCATTTCCTTGGGATTGGGTCGATCGGCGCAGGATTGCCATCAAAACTGCCAACACTGCAAAAATCACTAGCAAATTTACTACTAAACTGACTGCCGCGGCGTTGTCGGCTGTTTGTTTGACTTCAAAGTCAATTTTTTTGGCGCGGATTTGCGAGTAGAGTTCTCGGTTGTTGTAGTCGAAGAGACTAACTGATTGGGCCTGATCGCTTTTTTGATTTTTTAGCCTAACCCTGGCAGTTCTTTGAGTTTCGTCTACTTCGATTTTACTAACTTGCCCTTTTTCTATGTTGTCGATCAGTTGGCTGTAACTCATAGTGGTTGGCGCGCTCTCGGCAAAAACCGGGGTCGAGAGCAATATTCCTTGAGAAATCACCAAACTGCCCAGGATGCGCCAAAGATTCCGTCCTGGAATAGATTTTTGAGGACTCTGCCGGCTCGATTTGTCTTTGTTTACAGTTAGATGCCCCAGCCATGCGTGTTTCCAAGAATTTTTCATATTGCTTTGCCCAAGGTTGAAGACTGCCAAGATTGACCGCTTGTGGTTTGCTACCTTTATTTATTTTAACAAGAGGGCGGGTGTTGAATGGGTCGATCTCTCGCTGGATCTCAAGAGACCCCTCTTGAGGGGGGGTTTTGAATCCACGGCTGCTCAAGAAACCGGGTTTTTCACCTAATCTGCGGGCTATAACCCAGGATTTTGCTCAAAAAACCCGGTTTCTCGGCCCCCTCCGTAAATCTCAAATCTCAAATCTCAAATCTAAAATCGATTG
>NZ_JAUBRJ010000037.1:0-21039 GCF_036701805.1 Microcoleus sp. N3A4 | reverse complement strand
TAAAATCGATTGATTTTGCTCAAAAAACCCGGTTTCTCGGCCCCCTCCGTAAATCTCAAATCTCAAATCTCAAATCTCAAATCGATTGACAGTTCCCGATCGAACTTGCTATCTTAATCATAGTCGGAATGAGTACGCTTTAGTCGAGCAGTTATTGTTTTTGAGTTTTATGGTAAAGATTGTCGGCATTGGCGGAAGTTTGCGGGCTGGCTCCTACAGCCAGTTAGCGTTGAAGTTAGCAGCAGAGCGGGCGCAGGCCCTGGGCGCGGAAGTTGAAATATTTGATTTGCGATCGCTTAATCTGCCCTTTTGTGACGGAGAGAATGATTATCATAAGTACCCGGATGTGGAAAAGTTGCAGAATGCGGTTAAGGAAGCCGACGGCTTGATTTTGGCAACGCCGGAGTATCACGGTAGCGTCAGCGGTGCTCTCAAGAATGCCCTGGATTTGATGAGTTTTGAGCATTTGGACGGGAAAGTTGCGGGTGGGATTAGCGTTTTGGGAGGGCAAGTTAACAGCAACGCACTCAACGATTTGCGGGTGATTTTGAGATGGGTGCACGCTTGGGTAATTCCCGAACAAATTGCGATCGGACAAGCTTGGAAAGCTTTTAGTCCCGACGGTAAATTGTTGGATGAAAAACTGTCTGAAAGGTTCGACGAATTTGCTCGGAGTTTGGTAGAAAATACGCGGAAATTGCGAGGAATTTCTTAGCAGACGGCTTGCTTTCGCCAGTAGTCATTGGTAATTGGTAATTGGTAATTGGTTATTGGTTATTGGTTATTGGTAGTAACTAACCAATAACCAATAACTAATGACTGTAGCAATCCTAAATGATTTGCTTGCATTATACGCGAGCTTTCTGGCTCGCACTGCAAGGATGCTGGTCTCGCTCGATTTTGCGACTGATGCGAGGATTGCTATATTGGTCATGGGTAATGAGTAATTTGTTATTAATTATTGGCAATTAGTAATTTGTAGCAACCAACCAATAACTAATGACTACTGACTACTGACTGATGACTAATGACTAATGACTAATGACTGCTGACTGCTGACTACTGACTTCAAAATGGCATATCGATCATGTCTCCGAAAGGATGAGGTACGTCGATCGCCATTCTTCCGGGTTTTGACTCATATTTGTCAATCCAGTTTTTGGCTAATTCCAAAGCTTCCTCCTCGGTCTTGGCATTTTGGACGGCGACGTGGCGGTTGCCGCGGCTATCCCAAACCTCGACGTAGAAGACTTTCTGGGATTGAATAATCCAACCTTTATAAGTGTCTGCTGGTTCCATAGTTAGAATCCTAAAATAATCGGGCGGCGAGTTCGAGTGGCTAGCTAATTGTAAATATTGCCCTGCATAAAATGAATTTTACGGGGGTTTCTATAGTATTTTTGGAAAAAAGTCAGTTTTACGGTTAACCTCATGACTAGACTCCTGAAGCAATTATTTAATTGGAGAAAATATCTCCAACCTTTGGCCGCGGCGATCGCGATCGTCCTAATCGCATCGCAGATGGCGGTATTGCCGGCATTGGCGACGGGCGTGTACGAAATGCCGCTGTTGTCGGCGGGCGATCGAACTTGGGTGTTCGACAAAGGCGACGTGCTCAGCCGCAGTAGCGAAAGCAATATCAGCAGCGTGCTCGACAACCTGGAAAACAAAACAGGGAAACAAGTCAGATTTGTCACCATCCACCGCTTAGACTACGGCGAAACGGCTGCCACTTTCACCGACCAACTGTTTGAACAGTGGTTTCCCGCAAAAGAAGACCAGACTAATCAAATTTTACTCGTTCTCGACACTGTTACCAACAGTGCGGCAATTCGCACCGGGGAAGGGGTGAAGTCCCTGCTAACCGATGAAATTGCCCAGAGTGTAGCGGGGGAAACCGTGCAAGTGCCGCTGCGGGAAGCCAACAAATACAACGAGGCATTTGCCGCTGCAAGTACGCGCATTGCAACTGTTTTGTCGGGCGAACCCGATCCGGGTCCTCCTGAAGTTGTTGATAACATTCAAGTTGAAGGCACGTTTAAAAAAGCTGAAGAAACAGACCAAGGCAATGCCACAGTTATTGTGGTTGTGCTGTTGGTGTTGGCGACAGTGATTCCGATGGTGACTTATTTCTGGTATCAAGGTTTTTCGTAATCGGTTGCTGTCAGATGCAATAAGTTGCCGTTTTGTCAAGAAATTCGGGCGCGGTTGCACTAATCTTGAACGTATTCTCGATCGCTCAACAATGCAATTTCTGCCCGTACAAATTCCCGTCCCAGATAAGCCGCGTGATCTAACATTGTCACCGGGCTGGGGCGGGTTTCTTCTAGGATTTTGACGCAAAGTTCTTTGGCGGTTCTGCCGCTAAAAACTGTGGATTGGGTGCGTTCTACTTTGCCGCGGGCGGGGATTGGTTTACCGGTTTCTGGATCGATGGCGAGGCCGCGATCGTCGATGATGTTGGTGAAGTGTTTGGCGCAAATCAAGCTGGTTGTGCGATCGACATAGATGATGAAGTAGCCGCCTGGATCGAGGTCGATGTGGCGTTTGGATAGGTTGTCATCGATGGCGGTGAGGTTTTCCAAGGTTTGACTCATGGTTGGTGAAAGGAAGTAAACAGTAGCTATATTTTTTTTGCTATTCCTAGTTTAGTGGGCTGCGGGACAAGTTTGGGAGATTGGTTGAATGCGGCGGGGGAAATTTTGGGCGATCGACAATTCCTGCAATTTGCCGATCGCTCCTATGCTACAGTCGATCGGGCTGGACCGAGAAATTGATGAGTGAACTTAAGACGCGATCGCTGTTAGAGCCTCAACTTCTTGAAGAAGTCAGGGATCGGGGTATTGTGTTTTTTTAGGCGTTGCTCACTTATCTATGATGCAAAATCGGTTATTATTGTATAGATGATTTGTTTGTGTTAAAGCTGAGCCAAAATGAAATTTATAGATTTGTTTTCAGGAATAGGAGGTTTCAGACAAGGGTTTGAAAACATTGGCTTTAAATGCGTTTTTTCCTGCGAAATTAACAGCAAATGCCGACAAATTTACACGAATAATTTCGGTGAGGTTCCTTTTGGAGATATCAGTAAAATTCATCCCGTCGAGTTAGAAGACTTTGATGTTTTAGTCGCCGGGTTTCCGTGCCAACCTTTTAGCATCTGCGGCAAAAAGCTAGGTTTTGAAGATACTAGAGGTACGCTATTTTTTGATATTTGTAAAATTATCAAAATCAAGCAACCTCAAGTAGTTGTTCTCGAAAATGTCAAGCACTTAATCCATCATGACAAGGGAAATACCTTAAAAGTAATTATTGCCAGTCTGGAAGATTTGGGATACAGCGTGAATTACAAAATGCTGAATGCTAAAGACTTTGGAATTGCTCAACATCGTGAAAGAATATTTATTATTGCAACTAAAGGTAAACCATTCAATTTTTCTCGACTTAAAATCCAGTTGACTCCAAAACTCAGGCAGTTTCTAGACGAGACAGGGGATTTTGAAATATTGGACAAATCCGAGTATACTTTAATTGAGTCTCCGAGAAAGCAAGATTCGGGACTTGTATTTGTAGGTTACAGAAATAAAGGTACTTGGAAAACTGGCGTGAGGCCCAATACAGAACATTTATCGAGAGTTCACAGACAGCCTAATCGCATTTATTCGGTAGATGGAGTGCATCCGACTATTCCTTCGCAAGAAACATCTGGCAGGTTTTTTATCTACATTCCTGAGCAAGATATGGTGAGAAAATTGACGCTGAAGGAATGTTACCGTCTTATGGGTTTTCCTGAAGATTTTAAGAGTTATCCGAGTGCGGGGGAAAGTTACAAGCAAATTGGGAATTCGGTTTGTGTACCGGTGGTGGAGGCGATCGCCCAAGAAATATTAAGTCAAAATTTATTGTCAAATGAGCCAAATGAACCACAAAGAAAAACTGAAGAATATATACAGCTTGTCCTTTTCAATTGCTGATATCAAGGATATTCCTCAACAATACCTTGAATATATTTTACTAATTGGTGAACAAGCATACAAACAAAAGGGCGTTTATACCGTGTTGGTTTGTCTTCTAACTTACAAGTCTTTATCCCCTGAACAGGACATCAGAAAACATCAGAGTAGTATGCCGGGTGGTTTTTCGGGAAGAACTATTGACACTCAATCTATTACACCTACATTAAAAGAACTGGGACTTCCATCTATGGCTGAAAGTGGTTGGCTCACCAGGTCTTTAGAACAACCGTTCCCGTACACTTTAGACTACCGGGGCAAAATAAGCAATAAGGCAGTAAAAAAAGCATTTTTAAGTATAATTGATTATGTTGAGAGCAGACCTGAACAGGTAGATAATGTGCTGCGCTTGATATTGAATAAAGTTATTGAAGTACAAGCTAAAAATATTGTAAACGTAGCCAAATTAGTTAATCCTGACACTCTGAACATACTGAGTATAGTTTCTTGCCTGGAGGAGCATTTTTCTACTAAATACAAAGTTCGCGGTGGCTCAAAGTTGCCTGTTCTAGCTATCTATGCCATGTACAAGTCTCTCTTGGACGAAGTGAAAAGATATGAAAACTGTATTTTAGCACCTTTAGGCAGTCACACAGCATCTGACTTGACTTCAAGAAGTTCAGGCGACATAGAAGTATTTGATGAACAAGGGCAAATCTGTGAAGCTATTGAAGTAAAGCTCTATCGGGAAATTGACTTAACAATTGTGCGAGTAGCTTATGAAAAAATTATCAGGTTTAATCCCAAAAGATACTATATACTTTCGTGTAAGGATATTAAAGTCTCTGAAATTAACGAAATAAACAACATAATATCTCAAGTTAGAGAAGAGCATGGCTGTCAAATAATAATTAATGGAGTCATTCCCACGATTCAATATTACTTAAGATTAATTTCCTTAGAAAAATTTGTGGCTAATTACTCTAATCTGGTCAGTCTTGATACAGAGTTGCAGCCTATTCACAAGATCAAGTGGAATGAATTAATTGAAAAACTGGGTGTTGGATAGATGGTGCTATAGTATTACTGGGTACTTTTTCCAAGTCTGATTCACTCGGAGAATATTTACTGGTCATATTTTGTTAAACCACTGCAACCAGTAAACTAATGTTGATGATGAAGCGATATCTTCGACCGCATTTTCATTTTTTGCATGGTGATAAATGTCAACTGGTTGCTCCGCACTGAACGGACAAAATAGGCGAACTGTACGCTCTGGTTCTAAGCTTGTCCAATCTAGTGTAATACTGCCTCTGTCATCTGTACCTGTTGAGGCTTTTGGGAAACTGTTTCCCATGCTATCGTACACCTCAACAACCAATTTCATCGCTGTCCTGAAAGCATACCAGTCGGTTTTAAAATTCCGTACTCATCCTGTTCTTCTAAATCTAAAAGTTCGATCAAACGTTCGATAGTGATGCGGAAATTCGATAAACCGCTATTGCTGCTGCTATCAGTAATCTGTTCTTTTGCTACTGTCATAAGATTAAATCCCTTGGTTTCCATACAATTATCGATCGCTCTGCTAACAAATCGGCCAATCTTTCAGCTCTGTCTCGGTCGTCTGTCACATAAGGTAAACCGACAATCTGAGCGTGGGATGCTGAATCAGGTACTGCATCTAAACCTAATTCACGAATTTGTCCTACTTGGATACTAGCAACTCCGTAACAATTTCTGAATTTTGCAGCACATTGTTCTGGCGAACGAACACTGGCAATTGTCACCGACAAACCTGGTTCATTTGCTCGAAGTAAATAAGCGAACAGTAAAACTAGATCGCTTGTTTCATCAATCCATTGTCTCCGAAGTAAAGCTCTATAGACAATAGCACTTTCATTCAAATGCTCAAACTCTGATTCACTCCGAGAAGATGTATCGGTCATACCTTATTAAACCACTCTAGCCAATAAACTAAGGTTACTGCTGAAGTAATATCTTCCGAGCCATATTCCTCACTCTTCTGATGATAAATGTAAGCTTTCCGATCGGGAGTATGCGGGCAGAATAAGCGTACTCTGCGATCGGCATTTATATTTTGCCAAGCAAGTCTAATACTGCCTTGGTCATCTGTACCTGTAGAGCATTTGGGAAAACTGTTTCCCATGCTATCGTAGGCCTCAACAACCAATTTCATCGCTGTCCTAAAAGCATACTCAGTCGGTCTCAAAATTCCGTACTCATCCTCTTCTTCTAAATCTAAAAGCTCGATCAGACGTTCGATAGTGATGCGGAAATTTGATAAGCCGCTATTGCTACTGCTATCAGTAATCTGTTCTTTCGCTACAGTCATAAGATTAAATCCCTTTTAGGCGATCGCTAATTTGATGGTGAATTACGTGAGTATCACACTCAAATCAACTTGTATGGTGCCGGGCGACGAAGTTCTAGGGCGATTATTCAAGGTCTCTGATTCCGGGACACCATACTAATTGGGTCAGTTGACCTTAGTCCTATTTATGCTAACACAGCCTGGGACAGGCTCAGGGCGGGGAAAATCAAAAATTAAAAATAGATTGACTTAGTTCAAAATTCCTGTAAAATATAAAATATTAATCAAAATTTATACATAAATAAAAATTAGAGAGGTCGCAATTTGAACTTCTCCCGTAAAGATGTATCGGTAAGTACGAACCCACTGTCCCTGACGGTGACAGACTTCGATCGAGATGGCAAACCAGACTTAGTTGTACCGAATTTAGGCAGCAATAGCATCTCATTGTTTGCTAATTCTGGTTCGGGCAACTTTGCTGCTTTAGAATCTGACGAATCCGTGGGAAGCGCCCCCACCATCGTTTTAGCCGCAGATTTTGTTAGTGGAGACAACCGACCAGAACTCTTGGTAGCGAATAGCGGAGATAAAAGTATATCATTTCTGTTAAATACTAAATCGGGATTCATTAAATTTCCTGCCTTTAGCTTTGGTAATCTGCCTTTTCCCGACGCGGCGCTCGCGGCTGATTTCGATGGAGATAATAAACTAGATTTCGCTGTCGTCAATGGGACAGAGAATGTGGCGGCTGTGATGCTAAACCGTGGTTTGAGCTTTACTTTGCAGCCAGCCATTCCTGTTGGCAGCAATCCCCTGGCGATGACGGCGATCGACTGGAATGCTGATGGGAAAATGGACTTTGCGGTAGCGAACCAAGGCAGCAATAATGTTACATTGCTGCTCAATGCTGGTGCTGGCAATTTGACAAAACAGGCAGATATAGTTGTTGGAAATTCTCCCCAGGCGATCGCCACAGCCGATTTTAATGGTGACAGCTTCCCTGATTTGGCGATCGCGAATGCAGGTAGCAACAGCATTTCAGTTTTGTTGAATTCTCAGGGTAGCAGTTTCACCAAACAGCCAGATATTACTGTTGGTAATTCTCCAAGTTCGATCGCCACAGGTGACTTGAATGGCGATGGTTTCGCTGATATCGCGATCGCAAATACAGGCAGCAATAGCATCTCAGTGCTGCTAAACTCTGGTTCTGGCAGCTTTACGAAACAAGCAGACATTCCAGTAGGCTCGCGTCCCTCCTCACTCGCGGCGGCTGACTTCAATGGTGATGGCAAACTCGATCTTGTTGTGGCGAATGAGTTGAGCAAAAGCTTCACAGTGCTGATCGGTGAGGGTACTCCAGAGCCAACTCCAACGCCAGAGCCAACTCCAACGCCAGAGCCAACTCCAACGCCAGAGCCAACTCCAACGCCAGAGCCAACTCCAACGCCAGAGCCAACTCCAACGCCGGCGACAACACCAACACCGGTGACAACTCCAACACCGATAACAACTCCAACACCGGCGACAACTCCAACACCGGCGACAACACCGGTGACAACTCCAACACCGGTGACAACTCCAACACCGGCGACAACTCCAACACCGGCGACAACACCAACGCCAACTCCAACACCGATAACAACTCCAACACCGGCGACAACACCAACACCGGCGACAACACCGATAACAACTCCAACACCGGCGACAACTCCAACGCCAGTGACAACACCGATAACAACTCCAACACCGGCGACAACTCCAACGCCAGTGACAACTCCAACACCAGCACCAATATCTGTAGTAAATCCAACGCCGATATCAATTCCTACACTACCTCTTACCCTCTCAACCACACCCACTGAAATTACTCTGCCATTAAATTTCCTCGATCTGACTCAGATCGAGACGATAATTCCCGCACCCGCACCGACTCCTGCACCCGCACCAGTACCCGCCCCAACACCCGTTCCTGCGATCGCCCCAACCCCAACGCCCGTACCGACACCCGTTCCTGCGATCGCCCCAACCCCAACACCCGTACCGACACCCATTCCTGCGATCGCCCCAACCCCAACGCCCGTAGCGACACCCATTCCTGCGATCGCCCCAACCCCAACGCCCGTACCGACACCCATTCCTGCGATCGCCCCAACCCCAACGCCCGTAGCGACACCCGTTCCTGCGATCGCCCCAACCCCAACGCCCGCCCCAACACCCGTTCCAACACCAGTACCCGCCCCAACACCCATAGTTTCCATCAAAACCCCTCTCCCCAATGCCACCGATAGTGGCGAACCGACTGGACTCCCTGAAAATCTACGCAGAGAAGGGTTTTACCTGCTAACAGACGGATCTGATACTGCCATTCCAGAAGTGGCCGCCAAGACAGGAATTTCTGCTTTGTCGGGTAATGACTTTCTCACCGGTACAGAAGATGACGATCCGATCAATGGCAATCAAGGGGCAGATACGCTAGCCGGAGTTGGCGGCAATGATATTTTGCTTGGCGGCAAAGGTTCTGATTTTCTCGACGGCGGTTCTGGCAATGATTTTCTCAGTGGTAACAATGATAATGACACCTTAGTCGGAGGAGATGGTAATGATGTTTTGCAAGGTGGCAAGGGAGATGATATTCTCAATGGCGGTGCTGAGGATGACGTATTAATTGGCGATTTTGGTCAAGATATTCTCATTGGCGGTACTGGAAATGATGCCTTTATTTTTGCGGAGAGTCAGGCGATCGCATCTATTGAGCGGGCTGATGTAATTATCGATTTTTCTAAGGGCGATGCTATTGGTTTGAGTGCAGGCATTGCCTATTCTCAACTGTCCTTTGAGCCTGTGTTATTACAGATTGATAGTGGGATGCCAGTGGCTTCTGTTGCGATTAAATTTAATTCTGATTATTTGGCGATCGTCTTTGATATCGATGCTAGCTATCTAACTGCTAATGTTTTTTTCACTGCGTTGTAGATTATTGACGGATATCGCTATTGCATCTGTAGATTCTTGTAGGGACACGGCAGTGCCGTGTCCTCTCTCTCTCGATTTTTGTAAGTAAGGACACGGCAGTGCCGTGTCCCTAACGAAAACCGCCATACAGGAACCAATCATATCATGTCCGATCGATCGACCATAATATCCGGCTTAGGAAGGGTTTAATAGATTTCGGATTTGTACTGAAGATCGAGGCGAACTCGCCCCTACAATATCGCGGTCAATTGACCGGACATCATATCAGCTATCGAACAGGATATTAAGTCCTTACTACAAAGCTGTATTAGGCAGGAACTTGGATTTTTTCGGTGCCGGCAAGTTCAAAGGCTGCGTGAATTGCGCGCAAAGCTATGACACCTTGTGCCTCATCCACAACGCAGCTAATTTTAATCTCGGAAGTAGCAATCATTTGAATGTTGATTTGCTGTTGGGAAAGCGCTTCAAACATTTTCGCGGCTACTCCCGGATGCGCTACCATCCCGGAACCGACAACGCTAACTTTGGCAACTTCTGTATCAACTGCAACTTCGCCCCATCCGAATTCGACCGCAGATTTTTCGAGGGTATTTTTAGCAGCTTCGGCGTCAATTTGTGCTACGGTAAATGCAATGTCGCGAGTTAATATGCCGTCGATATTGTGGCAGCGCTGCGACTGAATAATTGTATCTACGCTGATATTTTCTTCGGCTAAAAGTCCGAACAGTTTTGCTGCTACTCCGGGCCGATCGGGCAATTGGCGAATTGCTAGACGCGCTTGATTGATATCCAACGCAACGGCGCGGACTGCGGGCGGTTTTTGGGATGATGAACGCCGCCCAATAGGGGAGTTGGCGACCTCAAATGCTTTGCAGAGTTCGGCAACGGCCCGATCGCAATCTTCGGCATCGATCGCACAACTAACTTTCACCTCGGATGTAGAAATCATTTGAATGTTAATTCCCGCATCCGCTAAAGTCTTAAACATCTGCGCCGCTACCCTCGGACGACCGATCATTCCCGCACCCGCAATGCTAACTTTAGCGATCGGCTTTTCTTCTGCTTTCACTTCCGGTTCTCCCAATTCTGGGCGAGAATTCTTGCCGAGGGTGGGCACGATCGCATCTGCAACGGCGACAGCTTGATTGAGGGAATTTCGCCTCACTGTAAAGGCAATATCGTTAGTATTTCCTTCGTGAATTGACTGGATAATTAAGTCTACATGGAGGTTTTGTTGCGCGATCGCACCAAACAACCGCGCTGCTACGCCGGGGCGATCGGGCAAACGCAACAGCGACACCCCCGCCTGATCCAAGTCAAATTCCACCGCATCAACCGCTTTTGCGAGCTCCAAGCCCTCTAAAGGCCGGGATTGCGGGGGTGGGGACACTACCCGCGTACCGGGGGCGTCACTCCAGCTAGAAAGCACTACCAGCGGCACGCCGTAATTCTTGGCAATTTCTACCGCGCGCGGGTGGAGGACTTTTGCGCCCAAACTCGCCAATTCCAGCATTTCGTCGCAAGTGATTTCGTCCATCAATTGGGCGTCGGCAACCAAGCGCGGATCTGTAGTTAGGATTCCGGGCACGTCGGTATAAATTTCGCACCTGTCGGCCCGCAGCGCTGCGGCGAGGGCAACTGCTGTCGTGTCGGAACCGCCGCGCCCCAAGGTGGTAATTTCCAATTCTCCGGCATCGGCTATGCCTTGGAAACCCGCAACCACAACGACTTTACCGCTTTTTAACTGGCTCTGAAGCCGATTCGGATCGATTCGCAAAATCCGGGCGCGGGTGTGGGCGGCTTCGGTGACAATGCCAACTTGGGCTCCGGTGAAGGAAATTGCGGGCTGTCCCATTTCCTGCAATGCCATGCTCAAAAGTGCGATCGAGACTTGTTCCCCAGTGGAAAGCAACATATCCATTTCCCGCTTGTTGGGATTTGGGGAAATTTCCTTGGCGAGTTTAACTAAACCGTCGGTAGTTTTGCCCATCGCCGAAAGTACGACAACGAGAGAGTTGCCGAGCTGTGCTGTTTTTACAACTCGTCGGGCTACCTCCAAAATGCGATCGACTGTGCCAACCGAGGTTCCGCCATATTTCTGAACAATTAGTGCCATAGGACTTACACAAAAAGTGATGCAATACTTAAGTTAATATACGCAAATTTTTGATAATAACCGATGAATGTTTATATCGTTTCTGAGGAGGCTGCTAGGCGATCGGGTTTTTACAGCACATGATATTCCTAGGGACACGGCAATTCAGTGTCTCTACCGGAATCTGCGACTTATGCGAATTTAGATTTTTGATTGAAGAATTGAAGAATTGCAAATGACTTATGAAGAACCCAACCCTAATAGCTCTCAGTCATCCCCAATCTAAAATCTAAAATCGAATTACCGTCCTTCTAACTCTCGCAAACGCGCTTCCAAAGCTTGAATTCGCAACTCAGCTTCTATGCGCCTTTGTCGTTCTCGTTCTGCTTCTGACTGCGCTTGTTCTGCAGCCAATTCGGCTTGTTCTGCCCGTTCCTCGGCCGCCGGCAGCAAATTCCCGGAAGCATCCCACCAGCGCAGCCAAGGCAGATCTACGCCTTGATAAACCCCTTGCCAAATGCCTAATTCCAATCCCATTGGCTCGATTTGGTAATGTCCGCGCTGATTTTCTGACATTAACTTAAATTTATCTTCCACCAAATGATAGCATTCTATTTTGGCTTTTTTGACTTCATAAATTCCGTAAAAAGCAGGTCGAATAATCCGCTCGTAAATCCAAGATTTGCCTTTTTTGGGAGTTTTATCTCTTTCTTCGCTGCCATCTCCAGAGACAAATTCTAGTATGATTAACGGCGGCATTAATTCTTTCCACATCACATAGGAACGCCGCATATTTCCGTCGAGAGTTGGCGGCACGTCGGGGACGTAAAACCAATCCGGTGCTTCAGCTCCTCTGGCTAGGGGTTCTGGGGGTTGCGGGACTCGCCAATAAATGCCGGAATCTTGACCGATACAATATTGTCCGTCGGGATGAAGTTGGTCTAAAATGGGTCGAACAGATGTTGTTAACAGGATGCTTTGAGGGAGTTCTTGAAAGTTTTTCACAAAAGTACCGTCGGAGTCGGGTAATTGAGTGTGGTCTGGGAAATCTGTAAAATCTGTTACTAAAAGTTCGGGTTTTTCGGTGACACTCATGTTGACCTCTTGAATGCTAAAAAATTATACTTACAGCATATTCCAGGTTGATGAAGTACAGTAGCCGCTAAATTTATATTGTGTGATTTTAATATGTAGGGTGCGGATCTGCGACCTTTTAAATGGAACTTGCAGATTGTTGGTGGCGACGCACCTTACTTACTACAAGATTGTGTGTACCGCACATACATGGAATATGCTGTATCATTGGGAAATCAGAGATTAATAATGCTATTATATCATTGGAAACCTCCGGTTGCTATATAGAAAGATTTCAGAAATATGAGTCAGTACAAGTTAATTATTTTTGACTTCGACGGCACTTTGGCAATTACCCACAAAGCTATTGTATTTTGCTTTACCAAAACTTTTGAAAGTTACAATATTGCCCCGCCTAGTGCTGATACTATTATAGGTACGATCGGCATCAATTTACCAAATAGTTTTAAAATCCTCCATCCGGCGATCGAGGAAAGCGCAATTCCCGAATGGGTTGAAACTTACCGCTCTTATTATCGGACAGAAGGTGAAAAGCAGCTAGATTTATTTCCCGGGACAAAGCAAGTCTTGCAGTTGGCTAGCAAGTCTGGATTGAGCCTGGGAGTTTTGAGCAACAAACACGTTAGTTTTGTTAATTTGTTCCTGGAAAAGTTGAGAATTCACGGTTTTTTTGATTTAATTTTAGGCGATAACGGACAAATAATCCTGAAACCAAATTCGGCTGTTTTTCACTCGATTATTAAACCGCTGTTCCCGGAATTGGATAACAGTCAAATTTTAATGGTTGGGGATACAGCGATTGATTTGCTGTTTGCTCAAAATGCTGGGATAGATGTTTGTTGGGCGGCTTACGGATATGGCGATCGCGCTGAGTGTCTCGCCCTAAAACCGACTTTCGCGATCGACAATATTTCGGAACTTGCCGCGATAGTTCAAAATTAATTTTTCATCGGTTTTTTTCATAAAAAGTTAATTTTCTCAAGTAAGAAATAACAAAAAAAATATTTAACTATAGCCAGATGCTAGATTTTTTTTGATTCAATCGAAAAAATAAATGCCCCAACCTGCAAGCCGCATAAACTCTGCCAAGTAAACCATACCAAAGATAGAGTTATCGCTGGACAAGCTATTATAAATTAACAAGTATAGCCTTTCTCAGGTAGATGAGGTATGAGTATTAATTGGTAATCGGAGTTGATGGCGGTGCTTACCTCACTTATAGCGGTTCTCAGATAAATGAGGTATACAGAAACCCTGTATTGTCAAGCTTTCCAGGTCAAAATTCGTACCTCACGTTTTTGAGAAAGGCTATAAGCTGTTGTGCATTTAAACCACTAACTAGGGTTGTAGGGTGCGTCATCCGCGAACACGCTCCGCTTAAACGGGAAACACTTCGGACGCTCGGCACCATACAATCTGTTTTAAATGTTCAACAGCTTAGCTCTACATAAGCACAATTAAGAGGGCTAAAGCCCAACTACGTACCTCACTTATTTGAGAACTGCTATAGGATTCCTTTGAAGGCAGAAGGAAGCAGGAAAAAAAACGAGGGAAGCCAAATTTTTTGAGGTATAATTTACCGCCAAAATCCTGCATAATAGCCTTCTAACTTCGGCCTTCGGAAAATAGGCAATTCTGTTAAACTCTAGGGTGCTGCCAGTCGGGATAGACAATAAACTCAATCTATAGAAACTCATGCAGATCGATATAAGCAGTCATTCTGAAACGCTATCGCCGACTCGCACTGGCGGCAATCCACCGAATTTAATAGAAGAAGTATTTCGGCTGTACGATCGCGCCCTGGCAGCTACCAGCAACGGCATCGCGATCGCGGACGCGAAGCGGCCGGACAAGCCAATAGTCTACTGCAACCGGGCTTTCGAGCGGATTACAGGCTACGATCGCAGCGAAATAATCGGGAAGAACTGCCGCTTCCTGCAAGGCCCGGATACCGATCGCGCAGCCGTCGATCGAATCCGCGCGGCCCTGAAAGAACCACACGACTGCAAAGTAGTTCTGAAAAACTACCGCAAAGACGGCACCCCATTCTGGAACGAACTAAGCATCTCGCCCGTGCGCGACAGCAGCGGGATCGTCACCCACTTCATCGGCGTCCAATCTGATATCACCGATCGCTTCCAAGCAGAAGAAGCCCTCAAACAAGCCGAGGCAAAATACCGCAGCATCTTTGAAAACGCCACCGAAGGCATATTTCAAACCGCCCCAGACGGGCGCTACCTCAGCGCCAACCAGGCACTCGCCCGAATGTACGGCTACGATTCCCCGTCAGAACTGATCGCAAAATGTTCGGCAAAAAACCTTTATGCCGATCGCACCCGCCGCGCTTCCTTCATGGCAGAAATTAGCAAAAACGGTTCCCTGAAAGAGTTTGAGTCCTGCATCCACCGCAAAGACGGCAGCACTACCTGGATCTCGGAAAACGTGCGCGAAGTCCGCGACGAAGATGGCGAACTCCTTTACTACGAAGGAACCGTCGCCGAAATCGCCGATCGCAAACAAGCCGAAGCAGCCCTGCGCGATCGAGAATACTGGCTGAAAACCGCGATCGACGCTGTTCCCGACGCGATCAACCTCACAGACAGCGAGGGGCGCTGGCTGATTGCCAACGACTGCGCCCTGCAACTTTTGGGCTGGAAAACCGCAGACTACCAGGGCAAAACTACTGCCGAACTCGCTGCCGCAGCCACTCCGAGAGTCAGAGAAATCCTGCTAACTTGGCAGGAAACCGACGAAACCACCTGGCAAGCAGGCACTCTTACCGACCGCCGCCAAATTGTCCCCTTGCCCACAGGCGGCAGCAATTTTTTTGAAGTGCGGAAAGTGCCGCTGTTCAACCCCGACGGTTCGCGCAAAGGCATGGCAGTGGCGGGGCGGGACATCACCCAGGAAGTGGCAGCGGATGCAGCTTTGCGCGACAGCGAACAGCGGTTTCGGGCAATTTTTGAACGCGCTGCGATCGGCATGGTAGTCGCTACCCTCGAAGGTATTGCGATCGCCACTAATCCGGCATTTCAAGCTATGCTGGGGCGATCGGAAGCTCAACTGCGGGGTGCGGGCCTCGACGAATGCACGCACCCGGAAGACGTACAAGCTTCGCGCGAGTTGCGCCAACAGTTGGCCGCGGGCTCGCGCGAAGCTTACCAAATCGAGAAGCGCTACCTCCGCCAAGACGGCAGCATCAGGTGGGGACGCCTCAGCGCTTCTGCGATCGACAGCAGTCAGGGAACGCCGCAGTTTATTTTGCAAATGGTAGAGGATATTACCGATCGCAAACAAGCCGAGTCAGCTTTGTTGCAAAATGAGGCTAAATGGCGATCGCTGATTCTCAACAGTTCCGACATCATTACTATTCTCGACGCCAGCGGTCGCATTATTTACGAAAGCCCTTCTGTAGAAACAGTTTTGGGCTACGAACCAGAGGAACTCGCCGGTCAAATTGCCCTAGATTTCATCCACCCTGACGACCTTCCCTCGCTGGTGTCCGACGGCGAAAAACTGATCGCAAATCCAGGCGATCCGATCGCCCTAGAAGGTCGGTTCCGGCGCGCTGACGGTTCTTGGTGTTTTCTCGAAGGCGTCGGCATCAACTTGCTAGCAGACCCCGCTGTGAGCGGAATTGTGATCAACTCCCGCGACATGACGGCGCGCAGGCAAGCAGAGTACCGCCTCAGCAAAATTAACGAGTGCTTTTTGGGATTCACCACCGACGCCAGTGACAACATCCAGCGCCTGACATCCTTAGCCGGCGAGCTTTTGGGCGGAAGTTGCGCCATTTACAGCCGCATCGGCGGCGGTCTGCTGCGCGCGATCGCGACTTGGCAAGCGCCGCCGGACTACCCGCTGGTCGATCGCGCCGAGGGCCACATCTGCACCGATGTATGCAGCAAAGGAAGCGATCGGGCTGTTGCCATTCCTGACTTGCAGAACACGATCTACGGCAAAATCGATCCCGCTGTCATCCGCTACCGACTGCGAAGCTATCTGGGACAAGCAGTGCGGCTGGGCGACAATTACGTGGGTGCGCTGTGCGTTGTCTACACTGAGTCGATCGCGCCCACAGAAGCCGACTGCAAGCTGATCGGAATTATTGCTGGGGCGATCGGAGTTGAGGAAGAACGGGCCGCTGCTGCAGCGCGCGATCGGCAAAAATCTCAGGAACTGCAAACAGCTTTGCACGAATTGCAGCAAACTCAAATGCAGTTAGTACAAACCGAAAAAATGTCTTCCCTCGGACAGGTGCTAGCAGGAATTGCCCACGAAATTAACAACCCAGTTGGCTTTGTCGCCGGCAACCTCTGCCACGTCCGAGGCTACGTTCTCGACTTGTTAGAAATCGTGCAAGTCTATCAAGAAGAGTACCCAAATTCCCCTGCAAAAATTCAGCAACAAGCCGAGGATATAGACTTAGAATTTCTAGCAAAAGACCTGCCCAAATTGCTCAATTCCATGCAGATAGGATGCGAGCGAATTGTAGAAATTATTCAAACTCTGCGTAATTTCTCGCGGGCGGACGAAGCGAAAATCAAGACTGCCGACATTCACGAAGGTTTAGAAAGTACCTTGTTAATGTTGAACAGCCGGCTGAAAGCCAAGGCAAACTGGCAGGGCATTGAAGTGATTAAAAAATACGGAGAACTGCCGCAAATACAATGCCATCCCGGACTGTTAAATCAGGTATTTATGAATGTATTGGCAAATGCGATCGACGCCTTGGAAGAAAGCAGCAGCCAAGCAAAAAATACAGCCAATACTCTCTTTCCTACAATTACGATTCAAACTGAAATGATTGATAACAATAGCATTTGTATTCGGATTAAAGACAACGGCCCGGGCATTCCCGAAGATCGGATCGTGCGTTTGTTTGACCCGTTTTTTACCACAAAACCAGTAGGCAAAGGCACAGGTTTGGGTTTATCAATTTCGCACCAAATTGTCGTTGAAAAACACAACGGCAAATTGCAGTGCGTGTCAGAACCAGGTAAAGGCACCGAATTTATCATCGAAATTCCAATTAAGTAGAAGGAATCAGGAAGGCACTAAACTGAGGACACGGCAGTGCCGTGTCCCTACCCCGATTAATTGTAGGGACACGGCACTGCCGTGTCCTGACTGTGGGTAATATTAATTCCGATGCTACCGGAGTTGATATTCTGGGTTCCCATGCGTGGAATTAAAAACTAAACTGCGTCCGCAAATTGCCCACAAAAATTGTCGGGTTGTTATCGAAATTATTTGCATTCCAGATCGCATAAAATGCCGGTACGATCGAAATATGCTCGGTGAGAGGCAAATAATAAGTAGCTTCAATTTCGTACTGCTTGCCACCATTTCCCCCGCCAGAAACCAGAAACCTCCGACCGCCAGTAACGTCAAAAGGTACTAAAAATGAGGCCGTAAACAGAGCTCCTTTTTTGAATAAATCAGGAAGTGCAAATCCTAACATATAAGATTGAGTTTTGATCGTGCCGTCGGGTCGGTCAGTCTTGGGAAATATATTGGTTTCGGCGTAGCCGTAGCGGCCGAAAAGACCGAAACGGCGGCTCAGCGACCAATCGAAATTAAAGCTATAAGTATTGGCAGTAGCATTGCCGAGACGGCCACCGAAACCGTCATCTGCCAAACCGTTAATCGGCCTGCCATTCGGTGCTCCAATTAGCCCGCCAATTTGCTGGATGTTGGAACGGCTGTACAGAAAACGCAAATTTGCCCGATCGCTCGGACTGAATGTTAGTTCGGCGGTACTCGTATTTGTCCCACCAAACAAGCCTTGAGACGGATTGGAAGCGGAATTAAACACCGAAGTGGGCAAAAATTCCATACTCTCGCCCAAATAGCCCAAACGCAGTTTCAATCGGCGGCCGATATCCCACAAAACCAAAGCACCTGCGCCGCGTTTGGTAGCAGTTAACAAAGTGCTATTGTTTGAATTAAAACTGCTCGCACCGTCCACGAAAAAGCTAAAGTTATTGTTGTCAAAGTAGCGGTAGAAATTAATTCTCGGGCCGATTACTACTTGCAAGTTGTTGCTAAGCGGGAACCGATAGGAAAGTTCCCGCAGGATAACTTCATTGGGATTCACCCCAGCAGTTTGATCGAGAAAAGGAGTGCCAAAGGTATTAAAAAGACCCGGAGAAGTATACTGATTGGCTGGTGAATTTCCGTTACCTACAGCTAGCTGTGTAATCAATTCGTCTTTGCCTGTAAACGAAGTAGTGAGGGTCAACCAAACTAACTGGCTGAAAGTAATTTCTGGGTCGTCCACTCTCTGCACGATCGGTCTGTTGGTGACTGGATCGCGTCCGGGTACTCGATCGAGCGGAGCAGCATTTCCATTTGTTGCTTCAACTCGGACTCGCTTGCCCGCAAAAGCTCCACTCAGGTTAAACCAAGCAAATCCGTTGAGTTTAGTAGTAGTTGAAAATTGGTTGGCTTCTAATTCGGCAGTGCGGGCTTCTAAAGCATCTACTCGACCGCGCAATGTAGCTAATTCTGCCGCAAATTCTTCTTGCAATCTTTGCAAAGCAAGTACATCTTCTCGCTTAACTAAATTACCAGTAGAACCGCCAAGTTGTTTGGTAATTTGATCCAAGCAAGCGTTTAATCCGGCAGCAAATTCGTAGCGAGTCATTGCCCGATTGCCTCGGAATGTGCCGTCTGGATATCCCGCAATGCAGCCGTATCTTTCTACTAGGGATTGCAAGGCTTGAAAAGCCCAATCTGTAGGCCGCACGTCGGACAGTTGGGAAACAGAGGTGACTTGTGCTGCGTCTTCTTGTATGCTGAGGTCATCAGCGGTGCCAGTCTCGCTGCTAATATCGGCAACTTTGCTGGCTTCAGCAACGTTTTGAGACTGAGGAGAGTTTGCAATTTCTAACTTCTGTGGGGGCAATTCGCGAATTGCCTCCGTTATTTCTGGGGTTGTTGTTGCACGATCGCCTGTTGCTATATCTTGTTTGGGTAAAGCGCGATTCACCCATCCTATATCTGTTTGCGGTAAAGCGCGATCGACTGCTGCATCTGTTTCGGGTAAAGGGCGATCGACTGTTGCTATATCTGTTTGAGGTAAAGGGCGATCGACTGTTGCTATATCTGTTTGAGGTAAAGGGCGATCGACTGTTGCTGCATCTGTTTCGGGTAAAGCTCGATCCACCCATGCTATATCTGTTTCGGGTAAAGGGCGATCGACTGCGGAGTTAGTCTCTGCGGTAATCGCCGCTAACTGCGGTATCTCAATCTTAACTGCTGCCAGCGCTGCGTCTGGGGTAGCAGCAGGGACGGCACTACCCTCTAGCGCAACTTCTGGAGTTGAGGTATCCTGAATTTGAGCTGTTGCTGCGATCGGCCCCAAAGGCACTGCCGCACCAGAAATCAAGAAAGACAGCCAAAAAGCTTTAACGGAGGTTGAATTATTCACAAAAACACTCACACCACTTGTTGAAAATTAAATTTGGCCAATCTTAAACGATCAGTTTGCTTGTAAATGTATTTTGTTTAACAAAATCTTATAAATAGTTAAAATTATGTGAGGAATCGATCGCTTCCTAATCACTAATCACTGATGACTCCTGACTAATTTCCCAAATGAAGTTTTTATTAGTTACAGATTTAGACAACACGCTAGTCGGAGATGACGAAGCAACTCAAGCTTTAAACCAGCGCTTGCAATCAAAGCGATCCCAAATTTGTTTGGTTTACGCTACCGGGCGTTCTCATGCTTCAACTTGCGAATTAATTGCCCAAAAGCAACTGCTAGCACCGGACTATTCGATCGCAGGTGTAGGCAGCGAAATTTACCAAGACGGAACCATCGATTTAGATTGGGCGGAATATCTTTCTCAAGATTGGGATAAAATGGCGATCGCCTCTTTAGCTCAGCAGTTTTCCCAGCTTAAATCCCAATCCCCAAAAGAACAAAATCCTTGGAAAATCAGTTATTGTCTGGAACCATCAGCAGAAAACAGCTCGACTCTCCAGGCTTTGCAGCAAAAGTTAACTGAATCGGGACTGGCAGCTCAAATCATTTTTAGCAGCAATCGCGATGTAGATATTTTACCGCAGACTAGCAATAAAGGCAATGCACTTACTTATTTACAAAAGCGCCTGCAAATTCCATCTGAAGCAACTTTAGTGTGCGGCGATTCTGGCAATGATATCAGTATGTTTGAACAGGATGTTCGGGGAGTAATCGTCGCTAATGCTCTATCAGAACTCTTAGAGTGGCACCGCGAATGTGGCACTAAAAATCATTATTTAGCTGGCTCTGCTTGTGCTTGGGGAATCATGGAAGGAATGGCATATTTTTGGAGATTTTGATTGCCGAAAATGTGGTTATACGATTTTAGATTAAAGAATTGGGAATGACTGATAACTATCATGATTGGTAGCTTGCCTACAGTTGCATTCTTTTTTAAAAGTGGTATTAAAATCCGGTTCTGCGTTCCCGGACTCTGACGGGTAACGAGTAATATCGTTTCCGGTAGCATCGGAATGATATAGAGCAATCCTAAATGATTTGCTTGCATTATACGCGAGCTTTCTGGCTCGCACTGCAAGGATTCTGGTCTCGCTCGATT
>NZ_JAUBRJ010000036.1:0-73676 GCF_036701805.1 Microcoleus sp. N3A4 | reverse complement strand
TTTACCCATTTATGAAAAATATTATGGGCTGTAGACTCGCTAACTTCAAATTGAATCCCTAAATATTGAAAAGTATGAAGTTGTGACAAATAAACTAGAGTTAACAGCACTTGTTCTTTGATGGAAAGCTTCGGTTTACATCCGGCTCCTTTCCGATTAATCCGAATTTTATTAATCTCAACTTGCTCGGATTTTTGCTGCGACAAAATTTCAGCATGACTGCATAAATCCTGAAATTGAACCGCAGTGATTCCGATTAACCGTTTGGCTTCTTTGGGGTGTTTTTCTAGGTACTCTAATATCAGGCTCATTAACTTAAAATTTTTACTAATTTTACGATATTTATTCAAGTTTAGCACAAAATAAAAATTTTGGAGAGGTCTATTGAATACTGTTTTGGTAGCGATCGACAATTCAGAGTTAGCGACTCAGGTATTGCAAGTTGTAGGGCAATTTCAGCTAGAACCGACGGCAAAGGTGATTCTAGTTCATGTTGTCAGTTCTGGTACGTCGGATTTTGACACGGTGGTCGATCGACCTCACGCTCAGGGAGATGAGATTGCTTACCGAGAAGTGGAGAAGTTACTGCAATCTTATCAGGAAAAGTTGCCTTGCCAGAGCGATTTGGAAATTGTTTCGGGAGAACCGGCAGAGGAAATTTTGCGTTTGGCTCATATTTATAAGGCGGATTTAATTGCGATCGGCTGTCGGGGTTTGACTGGTGTCAAGCGAATTTTGGCAGGTTCGGTGAGTGCTGAGGTTGTGGCTGAGGCTCCTTGTTCGGTGTTGGTGGTGCGATCGAAGTAAGTAAGGGCGGTAAATGAAAGAGTCGATCGCATTTACCTAAACCAACATACTTATTCCACTAATAGATCGCGAGATCGACAGTCATGGACGCAACTGTCATATATAGTAAGGTGCGTCAGCTCTCGAAATCCTCGATAATCGTTTGAGAACTTCGCCTGACGCACCCTACGAGTCCATTGGATTGTGACAGTTGCGTTCAGGACTAATCAAATTTCGGCGATATATCTAGTTCGATATTGCTGAATTTTTTGGAGTCACCCAGTTGGCGATCGCTGATTGAGACAAAAGTGGGTCAGGATTTGTTTAGGTTGCAGCCTGTGATTCGGAAATATGTAATTAATCGGTTTTGTCAAAAATCGAGCTGAGGCGATCGTAAATCCGGCTTCAGAATTATTAGACCTCTTGCAAAAAAAATATGTGTTATCCTTAAAAGTTTGCTCCAGTTTAGGTCAAACTTTGAATTATGGGGTTGATTGGCATCTCCTTAAACTTGCCGGGTTTGCTAGATTTAAAAATTGTCTAAACTTTCTAAGCTGTCGCGCATTTAAATTGTATATTCAGGGCGGGCGAGACGCCCACCCCACAAGAGTTTGATTGTTTTTTAACATACAATTTAAATGCAGAACAGCTTATAATACCACAAAATTATTTTGCAAGAGGTCTATTGATATATAGCGGTTCTCAAGTAAGTGAGGTACGTAGTCGATGCTCTAGCCCTCTTAATTGTGCTTATGTAGTTAAGTGAGGTAAGCACCGCCATCAACTTCCATTACCAATTAATACTCATACCTCATCTACCTGAGAAAGGCTATAATATCATGTCCGAGCGATCGACAATGCAGAGTTAGCGACTCAGTTATTGCAAGTAGTAAACAGCACAAAAACATGAGATTTTTCCAGTTTCCTGTGCAGAGTATCAACTATTAAAAAAACAGCAAAATTATCGCCGCATTTTATGATTGGGCCATCGTAAATTTACTTGCTGTTAATCCAGATTTTCCGGTTAATTACTCGTTACACTCATCCTTTTTGTTGCAAGTAACGTCGCTTCTGCGCCCATTTGAATGCACTTAAACCAAGAATACTCCCCAGGATCGATGTAGGTTCGGGAACTGGTTGTGAAGGAATTGACTCACCTGATGGCAAAGATCCTGACCCCCATACTTGGCCGGGGAGTCCAGTCACATTCCGATTAAATGTTCCGGCTCCTGTCTGCTGGTTGATGCTAATCTCCTGTCCGTTAACAGTATATCCGTATAAATTACCACGCTCAAAAAATAAGCCTACAACACTGGAAAAATTAATGTTTCCAATCTTATTAGCTGACCCGCTATTGGGATCTATCGACCACAAACTATCCCCAATCGAACTTGCTAAGAATCGACGGGTGTTCGGATTGAAAACGATATCTCCACTGCTGTTAAAGCCTGAGATGTTACTGATTAACTGGGTTGCACCTGTGAGAGTATCGATCTTATAAAAGTCTGAGCCTCCTGTACCATAGAGAACATTTTCCTGCGAAAACCCCAGTCCGTTTAAAGTTGAGCCTAAATTGCCAATAAATGAAGAGGTACCAGAGCTGAGGTTAATATTAAACAACTGGTTGAATGTAATCCCGAATAGTTGACCCTCGTTCGATACTGCAATATCTGTAAAAGTTGGGCCAGATGCGACTTGAGTAAATTTGGCTGTGGACTCGTTGACTATTCCGACTCCTCCACTACTTGGAGACACGAAAACAATAGATGCTGCCTTTGTTGCTGTTGCTGTTGCTCCCCAAAACAGGGCTGTTCCTGTTAGGGCGATCGATAGTTTGATGAAAAGGGAAACATTGATGTCTTCACTAAAGTTTGTACCCATGACAATTAAAATCCTATGTTGATAATGGACTTGTTTAGAGATATTTTAAGACAACTGCCATTTATGACCTTGTGCTTGTGAGTCCCTAATTTGCCAGAACTGGCAAGCTTCTATTTATTTATCCGAATCCCCCGCCCGGTTTTATGCAAAATTAGAATTTTTGTTATATTTCTTTACAGGATCGGATATTCACAAGAGCCAGTATCACCGAACCAGTAGAGTCTTTTTTCATAGAAGGAGTAATGTTGGTTCCCCATGCTTGGGTTAGTTGGGAGGTTGAAAGTGTGTCGTTTTATCTGGAATTGGATAGTACAAATCAAGCTAATTTAACTGAAAAAGAGTTGATTCAAGTAAATTAGATTGAAGTTAATTTTTAGCGGTAAATTCCACATAGGAGCGGACTCATTTCACCTCTTGCTTTTGCAACAACAATGCAGGCAGAGGTTCGCTACCAAAATCAAGCAACTCACCAGCCACAGGCAGCCATTCATCATTTAGTTCTTGACAAGAAACGGCTATTACCCTGTCAAAACTATCGTCGCAGGGGATGATGACTTCATAAACAAAACCATCCTCAGCGGTTAAAAAAGCATCTCGCAGATCGATACTTCCAGACCGAACCCGTTTAAACCGACCTACAGACATGGGAACATAAAACCATCTTCCTATTTCTTTTGTTTGACTTGCCCAAACGGCAAGAAATATCTGTTCTGACGCATTTCGGCAAGCAAATAGGCACGGTACATCGTAATACTCGTACACTTCGATAATTTCCAATTTGCCTAGATGAGTAGACTCTGGAAGCAGGCTCATAACTATACCTCACTCAGTGACATCAACAGCTTCAAATAAAGTCAAGGCTTCAACGTTAACTGGAACCCACCAACTGTGGTGAGAATTCTTAGTACCTGGTGAGGGAGTGTGCTTGATTCGTCCTGAATCGGGAGTCAAATTTGCCACAGCAACTTTCATATTTTTAAACCTACCAGTTCTGCGGTTAACCGTGACATCATCTCTTGAACTAAAAACAGAGAGAGCACAGGAACGGCATTCTTTTTCGCTGTCAGGAAATTGCCGATTTGGGTAAAGTTGGCGGACTGTCAAAAAATCATCAGCCGTTGCAGAATCTTGTTGAATTAAGCGGTAAACTCGATCGCACGGCCCTTTAGCGTCGTTTGGCGGGCAATCGGGTGGGAAACAGTCGGGCCACTGCATTTGATAAGCTCTTAAATGATTTTAATCTACTTCCCCTTACCCTTCCCTGCCAAAAACTCCCGCAGCCGCAACAAACTAGCCGTTTGCCCCAAATTTAGTGGCAACAGAGACACTCCCTCCAAGCGAGACTGCACCCATCCGTCGCCCCAATACCACTCGTGAAAGCCGTCAATTCCCTGACTCAACAACAGTCGCAGACAGTTCGACTCGGCAATATCAACGTGATGCTGAACTGCCACGGGGCCCAACCAACTCGTAAACGTCAAGCCTTGAGAAAATTCTTCCGGTAAACCGCTAGACAACTGCTGCGGCCACAGCCACTGCTGCAATTGACTCGGACGCAGTAAGCTGTCCCTAATCGCTGTTTCCGAAGCTTCAAGTTCAATTCGCAATTGGCTTTGTTGAAAATTACCGAGCATAAGAATTTTAGATATAAGTGCAAGTAACTTTAATGTAACTTATTGCAATGCTTCCAACCGAGACAGTGTTGGCGAATGTCTATTGTCTGTCATCGAGAACTTTCTGCTGTGTAACGAACCAGCCCCTTGTATGGTGCGTCGCTGTCACAAGTTCGATTTTGTGTGGAGATGTCGATGGCGACGCACCCTACGGTATTGGGTAAGGTGCGTCGCTGTCACAAGTTCGATTTTGTGTGGAGATTATCGATGGCGACGCACCCTACGGTATTTATTGCAAGATGTTCGATCGCACATCAACGCACATCAGCGTTCATCCGCCTCGATCTGCGCTTAAAGATTTAAGATATTCGATCGCAACCAACACCTCAAACCCGATTTTCGTATCGAACTGTTAAGGTCTGTTTCATTTCATTGAAATCTCTCCCCCATACCCCCACCGCATCGAAACTCCGTGATACCATCACACCTGAGTAATGCCTATAGAAAAAAACTGGAGAGAAAAGCTTTGACACTAAGGGTTGCAGTAGTAGGTTCAGGCCCTGCGGGTTCTTCCGCCGCCGAAACACTCGTAAAAGCAGGAATTGAAACATACCTATTCGAGCGTAAATTAGACAATGCCAAACCCTGCGGTGGGGCAATTCCCCTGTGCATGGTCAGCGAATTTGACTTGCCGCAAAGCATCATAGACCGCCAAGTCAGAAAAATGAAAATGATCTCCCCCTCCAATGTCGAGGTGGACATCAATATTGAAAACGCCCACGAATACATCGGTATGTGCCGCCGCGAAGTGCTCGATGGCTTCATGCGCGATCGCGCCGCTTCCTTGGGTGCCAAACTGATTAACGGCACAGTTCACAAATTAGAAATTCCCGGCAACAATACAGACCCCTACACTCTCCACTATGCCGACCACTCCGACGGCAGCGCAATGGGAATTCAGAAAACTCTGAAAGTGGATTTGGTGATTGGGGCTGACGGCGCGAACTCCCGCGTAGCCAAGGCGATCGACGCTGGCGATTACAATTATGCGATCGCCTTCCAAGAACGCATCCGCCTGCCGGAAGATAAAATGGCTTACTACCACGACTTAGCCGAAATGTACGTCGGCGATGACGTATCTACCGACTTCTACGCTTGGGTGTTCCCCAAATACGACCACGTAGCCGTCGGTACCGGTACGATGAAAGTCAATCAAGCCAGTATTAAAAAGCTGCAAGCAGGCATCCGCGCCCGCGCTGCCAAAAAACTCATGGGCGGTGAGATTATTAAAGTGGAAGCTCACCCGATCCCGGAACATCCGCGTCCGCGCCGGGTTGTCGGTCGAGTTGCTCTCGTAGGCGATGCCGCCGGTTACGTTACCAAGTCTTCCGGCGAAGGTATCTATTTTGCAGCCAAGTCTGGCCGGATGTGCGCCGAAACTATTGTGGAGATTTCCAATAAAGGCGCCCGCATTCCGACTGAAGAGGAAATCAAGCTTTACCTGAAGCGGTGGGATAAAGCCTACGGCATTACTTACAAAGTGCTTGACATTTTGCAGCGCGTGTTTTACCGTTCCGATGCCACTCGCGAAGCTTTTGTGGAAATGTGTGCCGATCGCGACGTGCAGAAGCTCACATTCGATAGCTACTTGTATAAAACCGTGGTGCCGGCCAATCCCTTCATCCAGATGAAGATTACCGCAAAAACTATCGGTAGCCTGTTGCGGGGCAATGCTTTAGCGCCTTAATTCCCTGCGGGGAAGCGCACTTTGTATAAAAAAAGCGGGCAGTCTGAAAACTGCTCGCTTTTTTAGAGCTAAGATAATGAACTGTCAAAATGCACAGGCGAGACGCCTGTGCCACGTTTGCTCAGGAAGAGAAAGAAGAGGAATTGTTAGTTCAAGTTCAACTGAACTAAAGTATCGGGGGCGAGGAAGTGAGAAATGTGATAAGCCCGCTCTTCTGTTTTTAGCAGGATTTTTTCGTAGAGGTAGCGCGTAGCTCGATCGCCCAAACTTTCTGCTTGTCCTGCTTGACGGCGCAGCAAACCTATAATAGCTTGTTCCGCAGTCAAATCGTGTTCCAGCATTTGGCGGCAGGAATACACGCCGTCGGCTTCCGGTTCAAAACAGCACAGCTCGGCTAATTTGCTAAAACCCGCCGCTGGTATGCCGCCCAATCCGTTTAACCGTTCGCCCAATTCGTGGACGCTATCTTGAGCTTCTCCGTAGCTTTCTTGAAAGAATTGGTGCAAGGAGTAAAATTCTGCCCCTTCCACAACAAAATGATGTTTTTGATATTGCAGGTATAGAGCCTGAAAACTGGCCAGCAGCGCGTTCATCCCTTCACAAACCGGTGCTGTGACTGAATGTTCCAGTAGAACTGGGTTTTCAGCTATGTGGCCAAACGGTCTCAATGCACTCTGAGTCTCAGCCATGTGTGTTCTCCTCTCAATAGGCAGTTTTGTTGCCCATTGAGTCAGTTTAGCACCCTTGATTTAACAGTCAAGCAGGGTCTGCCTCGATAGTGGAAGATATTGTAGAGTAGGAAATTTTTTTTCTAAACCTATTGAGAATAATTAGCAGTTGGGTTATGCTTTAAAAATATCCTCGTTCTGAACGCTTCCTGAAAGTGGGGCGAACCTTCAGAAGGCAGAAAGCAGAAGGCAGAAGGCAGAATTTTTCAGGAAGGGCTTTTGACCATCCTTGACTTTCTTCTGAAATCTGGCTTTGAACTTCTGCCCGCTACCAGTCAGGGTAAAAATTAATGCAAATTATTACTGTTGTCAAAAAATGAATCCAGCAGATCCAGAATTAGAAGTTTGTGACATTGTGCAAGTTAGTTGGCTAGATAGGTGGCAAGTTTACAAACGCTTGCAAGAACTAGAAATTCCCTGCTGGTGTGCGGTTGACCAACCTTTGCGGGCAAAAGTCAACACTGTCAAACAAGCTGCTCAATTAATGAGCGTGTTGAGGCAAGTCAGTGCCCCTCGGGGCGAACTGGTGCAGTGGCTGGAGTGCTGCTGGCAAATGGGCTAAAGGTAGAAGGAAGTTCGGCAACGAGCAGCGTACAAGATGTAAGGGATGTAACGGATTTAAAGGAGTCATGGCAATGTATAAATCTGGCAAGCAAGTTTCCGAATTCCACTTAGAGGGAGAAATCCTCGGCCTGATTATTGAAGATGGCTGTAAACTTAAATATTTGCGAATTAGCAACGATCGCGGAGTAGAATATCTTGTTAAACTTTGCAAGGAATTGCGGTCATTTCTGTTGCCTGTTTTGACGCCCGGGTTGAAAGTTGAAGTTGTAGGTGAGAAAGAACTCAACTTGAAAAACGGTAAAATAAAACTTAAAGCTCGCAGCCTCAAGCTGGCTCAGGGCCAGAACGACCGATCGCACGAACACCTCGACTCCACGAATGTACCTGTTGGGGTATTGACATCCGACGATCGCGCGATCGGCAAAACCCAAGTCACCTCTCCCACCGTAGCTCAAACTGTAAAAGCTCCAGCAAAAACCCAAACCAAAATATTAGTATGTCAAAAATCAGACTGCCAGAAGCGGGGCGCTGGAGGAGTCTGTAAAGCATTAGAAAATGCTTTGAATTCGCGCGGTTTAGAAGACAAAGTGACTGTTCAGGGAACCGGATGTCTCAAACAGTGCAAAGCGGGCCCAAATATAGTTGTGATGCCGGACAAAACTCGCTACAGCCGCATTGCACCGGCAGAGGTTCCAGCAATCATTGACAAACATTTTGCAGTTGTTAAAGCTTAGGCGATCGCACAGATACCGAAACAGTGCGTTAGAGATCGGGAAAAATTATTTTAATAGGACTCTGGGCCAAAAACTCACGTCTGTAGGGCGATCGCAGGCGCATCTTACGCCTTAATTTGAGTTCGGGTTGTAGCTCGATCGCGCCAATCGATTCAGAGGCTATTGTCCCAAAAAACAGGAAAAATGACAAAAACTATCACTTAGGGGCTTCCTTCTAGATAATCTATAAGGATAGACTGTATCTGAGACCCTGTGACTATTGGGATAAAAAGCTATGTCAGAAGCTGATCTTCGAGCCAATCAGCACCAACCGCACCCTGCTGTTCCATCCGATACCGAACCATTCCAGTCAAATCTTGCTGATGCTGGGGGTTTTGAGCCGATCGCCCCCCATCAGACAGATACTCCCGCGATGGTTCCCCAACAGCCAGAAGAAGACTGGCAAACAGTAGATTTTCCCAACGCGATCAGCGTAGATGCAATTCCTGCAAAACCTGAAACAAACAATTCGCAATCTCAGACACAGCCTACCGAGGCGGGCTCGCCCCCGATTTCAGAGAATCTAAAAAATCTGCTTGGCAATGCCGAACAGGCTAAGAGCAAAGGATCGACCCCAGTCACCCTCATGCAAGCGCTGCACGAATGCAACCGGGATCTTTTGCAGCGTCTCGCCCAGCTAGAAACAGCTCTCGAAGAGTCCCAAAAAACCTTGCAGGATCGCGAAAGTTTGCTAGAACAGCGGACTGTCGCACTCGAAAACACTCAAGAACAATTGACGCGGCTGTTTGGCAAAGTGGAAGTTTCCCATCAAACCCTCCAAGGTCAAGAAATTTTAGTCGAGAGTTTAAGAAGTCAGTTGGCAACCAGCCAAACCAGGCTAGCGACTGTTGAGCGAGAATGTGCGTCTACTGTGCAGCGCTACAACGAACAATTGCACCAGCTAGTAGCCACAGAAAATATTTGCAGGGAACTTCGATCGCGCTTGCACCGCCAGCAGCGCCACACCCTGCAATTCAAAGCTGCCTTGGAAAGAAGTCTGGAGAGGCCGCAGCACGTAAAGCCACCGACGATCGAGCCGCCTGACAATGCGGAGGATACCGCCAGCGCGCAATTAGAATCTTTGATAGCGGCGGTCAAAAGCTCTCAGATTCCACTGCCGCCAGCTTTCAACGCTTCCCCTGTCCAACCTTGGTCGGAACCCGAAGAGCATTCAGAGGCAGCGGCTGCTGCAGATGCGATCGAGCCTGAATCCCCAGCCAATATGGAACTCAACAAATTAGCCCAAGTATCCGTCATTCAATTGCAGGAGAGCGAAACCTACCAGCCTCATGAGCCGGAAACTGACTCGGCCCCTGCGGTTGCGGAACCTGAACTGCCGGTGGCTGAGTCTGAACCCGAAACTGCTGCTGCCAAAGTAGGCAGCCAAGAATTGGCCAGGGCTTTTCAAATTTTGAATTCAGTTGAAACCTTTGGCATTCAAGAAGTGCGATCGAGTGCACCCAGACCTACAGCAGTCGCACAACCCGACTGGCTGGCCTCGATTGCCAGTCCGCTGCAGCCTTCTAAAAAACGCCGATCGCTAGCTGAAATTGAATTGCCTAGTTTTCGATAGTGAACTGAAGTTGCTAGTTATACTAATTCTCAAAACTCATGCAACACTATCTGTAGTAGGGTGCGTCGCCACCCGTAAATCTTAAATAATATCCACAATCTTTGAGCGACGCACCTTACAAAATTACAAAATAGTGAGCGTAAACAAACCCACACAGATCGTTGTTGGAAGACGAGGCGAGAATTGGTATTGTAACCTGTGACTGATGGAATTCCTAGTTGGGAATTGGTAATTGGTAATTGATATAATTGGTAATTGGTAATTGCTCAGATTTACCAATTACCAAAAACACTGTTCCTAGAAATTTCAGAAGTTGCTAGTTATACTAATTCTCAAAACTCATGCAACACTATCTGTAGTAGGGTGCGTCGCCACCCGTAAATCTTAAATAATATCCACAATCTTTGAGCGACGCACCTTACAAAATTACAAAATAGTGAGCGTAAACAAACCCACACAGATCGTTGTTGGAAGACGAGGCGAGAATTGGTATTGTAACCTGTGACTGATGGAATTCCTAGTTGGGAATTGGTAATTGGTAGTTGGTAATTGGTAATTGGTAATTGCTCAGATTTACCAATTACCAAAAACACTGTTCCTAGAAATTTCAGAAACTGTGCGCCGTTTAGGAATTTGAGGACTTCAGTCCTCACTACAAACTTACAGCGTATTCCTGGTTTGTGAAGTGTAGGGACTTAGGCTTTCGCCGTGTCGAAAGGAGGGGAAGCTAACGATAGGCGGGTGTACTTCATAAATGTGGAATCTGCTGTAACTCAAAACTCTTTTCTCCCCTTTCCCATGCCGTAGGTGAGAGCATAACTGCTAGTCAACAGCCACAGCCAAACACCAGGATACCGGGGTTCCAACCAAGGCTGTACCCTGCGGGCGAAGCTGGGAAGCCATCCGAACAGCCAACTGGCCAAAGCCAGCAGAGTAAAACTCAAGTAACTTCCCAGCCAGCGCCAAATATCCCCCAAGGTAACAAAATCTAAAATCCACAGCAGGAGAGAAGGGTTTTTTCCGGCTGCTTCGATCGCCAGTCGATTGAAAGTTAGCCAGTCAATTCTGTCTTTAATAAAAGTTTCGGCTACGGCGAGTTTTTGTTCTGCCAAAATACCGAAAAAGGTATTGAGAATTGAATTAATTCTTTGGGGCGGCAAACTACGACCAGTTGGAACCATCATGCCTTTAGAAAACAGCCAAGTTACTGAAACATTGCTCTGGTAGGCGCGAATGGGGTTTAAGTGATTTGCAGTCAACAAATTGTGCTTTAATGCTGTATCCAAAAGGTCTGTTAAGCGGAAAAGATTGCGGACGAGGGAGCCGAAGCCTGTGAAAACGAGAGGAGATTGCAGGGATGCTGCGTCGCCGATCGAGATTAGGCGATCGATCGCCACGGCCCGATCGCTGCTGTTGGTGCTAAAATGCCCGGGAATATAACCAAAAGTCGGCTTTTTCCACACCAATTTATCGACATCGCAGCGGCGGTATTCCGGTAAAATTGCGAAAAAATCCTCGTACATTTCCAGCAAAGAACCGGGATTCTCTGGATGTACTTGGTGGTAGTGAAATAGATAAACTGTCAGTTCTTCGCCGGCGCCGGGAAATAACTCCCAAATGAGCTGGCGCCCCCGGGAAATGTCCCCGTGAGTGTAGAGCACATCCCCGTACTCAGAATCCCAAACCCCAGGCTCAAATCCTCCGTCTATGACTGCTCCCACCGTCGGACAAACGCTCTCAAAAGCCCGCCCTCCGTTCAATTGCCAAGCGATAGGAGAAGCCGAACCCATTGCATCCACCAGCAGCCGTCCTAATGCAGTGCGATCGGCTTTTGTCGGCAAGTGGCGGCCCTGAAATACTACTTTTTCCGCTTCAACATCAGCTCTAATAAACTCAGTTTCATCCCATATTTCTCCGCCAGCTTCTGTTAGCTTAACTCCAGCCAAATAGAGAAGTTTTTCGCCGTCCAAAGCTACATTTAGCACCTTCGGCGTGTGCAGAACAGGTGCTTGAGCAACGGGCGGATTGTTAGCATCAAAAAACTTGTTGTAGCCATCTTTATATTCTCGGGCAATCAAAGTTTCGATTTCTGCAGCAGTAAATAAACCCAAATCAATTAAGCTTTGAATTTCGTCCCGCGAAATATTCCACTCGCGATTCATCCGCCCGAAAGGCATTCGCTCAACTAGCAGCACTCGGTAGCCCAATCTCGCCATGACTGCGGCGTGAATTACTCCCAATGCCCCGCCAATATAAATTAAGTCGTAAAAAGTATCGCCAGAATCAGACACCGAAACTGTACCTTCTTCCCTGTTCGCTGTTCCCTGTTCCTTCTTCCCTCTTCCTTCTTCCTTCTTCCCTGTTCCCTCTTCCTTCAAAAACACTACTTGTTTTGGCGTTTGAGGATTGCGAGTGCCTTCGCGCCAGCGCTGCTCCCACCAGTAGACGCGCTTGAGGTCGTATTCGCCTTCAGGCATTTTTTGGAAGTATTTGACGGTCAGGGGGTAATAGGGGGCAAGAGCGTCAAAAATTGACTGTTTGGAGAGGTCTATGACAGGGGGTTCCGGGTATCGATCGGGAAACTTGTTTCTCACAGCAAGATTCAGAGATTCCAGGAACTTTCTTTCTCCAGCGGGCGCGTCTTCTAGACGAAAGACTTTTAAATAAGTTGTGCGCTGCACTGACCAGACAAAGGTGGAAAGTTCTGTCGATCGAGAATTGTCGTTTTCTGAATTGGTGTCAGCGAATGCGGGTTTTGAATTGGTATTTTGAGTTCCAGACTTGAAAACCTCGGTTGCTGCGGCGCGTGAAAGCAGGCGAAAGCCGTCAGGAGTAATAATTTTTTCTCCGATTCCGGGATCGAATTCGTGCTGCAACCAGGTGCAGACGGTTGCTGTATCCGGTGTCGGGACTTCTAGATAAAGAATTTCTTGCATGATGAGGCTCTCAATTCTGAATAAATTAATAAAGATGGGGGAGTTGACAACGCAGTAAAGTAGGCTATACTCCGCGAATACTTATTTAGTTTTAAATAAGTTTACAATGTTCTCAGATTTTTAGGTTTTCGATCGCTCTCAGTTAGTCCCCAGCGGCTGAACATCTACTCTTTTCGGTATGCACTCCTATGAATTATCCCATTCCTACGAATCCTCAAGAAATGATTGCTTTGCGACAGCAGCCGCTGAATGAAGAATTGGTGGCGTCGGCGATCGCGGGTGTGATTCAAATAGCTCGATCGCGATCTCAGTCTTTGGATGACTTGAAGGCTGAAGTGCTGGCGGACGACAACATCCTCGATTTGTCTCAAAGGCTCTGGCTGAGCGATATTGTCACTCAAGCTTGGGAAAATTTGCCCTAAAAAATTGTCAAAATGACAACCACCCTCTCCAACGCGAGGGTTCGACGGGAAGGAGGAGCGATCGAGCAGGCGACAGCAAGCTGATGAAAGCTACATTGTCCCGGAGAATCTGCGATCGTGAAAGAATTATTGAGCAAGTTTCAGAAATTGGCTCCCTGTTTCACAGGTTAGCTGCATCAATCAAATATTTTAAGATGCCAATAATTTTACTGATATTATCAATATAATAATCATTTAAATCAACTTCCATAATTTGATTGCTAAGTCGTAAAAATTTCCAATTTGTCCCGGTTGTGACCACCCCATATATTGCGGAAATATTATTGTTTCTTCTTTCATTAAAAATTTGAGCGGCAATCATTTCTGCCATACATTGTGGCAATCCAGCTTGGATATTATCATTTTTAGCTTCTACTAAAGCGACAACCGGAGCTTTAATTAACAGTTGTTCGGGAGAACGACTAATCAGAAAATCACAAAAACCAGTCAATCCTTTTTCTAAATCTACATTAAACTCTTTTCCTGAAAAAAAGCTAATTTGGTACTGAAACTGCTTTCTAAGTTCTACTAAAATAGGTGTAACAATTAATTCTGAGCGAGCTTTTTCGGTATTAATTGCTAAAGCTAAAGAAATGTTTTCTTGCAGAGTTTGACTGAGAAGATCGCTATACTCGGCTTCGGGTAAATCTGCAAAAATACCAACTTTGTCAGCAATGGTTATGCCAAAGTTGGTTTCAATCATTTCTAGGTTTGTGAATTGGCTGTATGACATTTTTATTGCGATGCAAGGAAAACTTGACCATAAAAAATGAAAAAATATTGTTTTTATTTTAACATATTTGATGCTCATTTTCAAAGTAATTTGGTATGAGTAACTTGGCGGCTAACGCAACTCAACTTCTCGCTTGACTTCTGCCAAAACCCGATCGCCCCGCGTCAACCTGTATTCTGCCCGCCAAACTCCGGGAGTCAGAGGAGAATTTGTACTGTTTCTTTTGCCGACATAACCCAACCAAGTACGGCTGGGGGCTTTAATTTCATTGGTCTGATCGGCGATGGTTGTGCCGTTGGGTGCCAATAATTTGTATTGTTCCCGATCGCCCTTGAGCACTCCGTAACTTTGCACCCAAAACAACAAAGCTGGACTGTTTGCAGGGAGTTTAGTCTCGGAAAATTGTCCTTCCCAGACAGCGTTGATATCGGGTGGCTTATTAGCAAAACCGGCCCGAATTAAACCTGTGGAAATATAGTCTAGAGGCTTGTCCCAAATTGGATTGCGGGCGATGTTGCAGCCTAACTTCGCCTCGGGGCCGACAAAGGGATCTACGGGTTTGCCTTGATAGCGAAAAGTTACGTTTACCTGCGGGAAAGATGCCCTCCCAGAGTTTCCCACCATGCCCAAAACAGTGCCTTTTTCTACCTGCGTACCGGGTTTGACGGCAACGCTGCCTTGGCGGAGGTGGCAGTATTGGGATTCCCAACCACCGCCGTGGTCGATTACCATGCCGTTGCCGCATTCTGTGCCTGCGATGCTGGCTTGGTCTGTATCGTTTTGTAAACGCCGATCGACCACACCATCTCGCGTTCGCAAAACTTTGCCGGCAGCGGAGGCAATCACTGGCACTCCTTTTGCCATTGCTTTGGCGTCGGGAATGGCAAAGGATGTGCCGTCGTTGCCGTCTTCGGTTTGGAGCCCGCAGCCAAAATCTACGGCGGTGGGGCCGGGTTCTCGATCGAAATACAGCAATACAAAACAGTCTTTGCCTAGGGTACAGCCGATCGGCTGGCCGAATTGCGGGTTGTTCGGCTTTTGGGCGACTGCGGAAGAGACGAAACGCTGGGCGATCGTGTTGGCTTCGGCGATCGGCCCATTGACTCCGGTTTGGCTACCACAGCTAGAAAGACTTGTCAACCCCACGGTCAACAAAATTGCAGAAATGTATTTTTTTGATAGTATAGTCATTCGCAGGTTGGAGGTAAAAGCTGAGGTAGGTAGTGAAAAGTCGATTAATCATTCAGAATATAGTTGTTCAGGAATGTAGACGATCGGTAAGGCGTTTTCGTTTCCTATAGCGCGTCGTGTGAGAACCCCGGTCTTTCAAGCTCTTGATGAAACGCAGTTGTAGCCTTTAGGCTACGAGTGTTCCAAATTATTTATTTCTCTGTTCTTCAATATATTTTCTCACAGTTTCGGTTGAGACATTGCCAACACTACCGACAAAATAACTAGGAGTCCACAAGGTAGGCAATTTCAGTAATTCAGGGAACTCTTTCCTCAAGTAACTCGAAGCCCTGCCTTTGACTCTTTGCATGACAAAGCTAGCGGAGTCAGTCGGCTTAACGTTAACCAATAAATGTACATGATCTGGCATAATTTCCAAAGCAATAATCTTCCATCTGTTTTCCGTTACTACCTCGAAAATAATTTCTTGCAGCCGTTGGGCGATTTTGCCAACCAGAACGGCTTTGCGGCGTTTTGGGATAAAAACAAAGTGCATATTGATCAGTGAAACGGCGTTACTCTCGTGCCGATACTCTAGATCCTTTTTCGACAAACTCGCCATAGAGTGATTGACTCCGTTGATTGATGGTGTATAATCAACATATCACAGCGACGAAACTTAAATGTTTGGATGCCAACAAATACTACTCAAGCCTGATAAAGAACTCAAGGCGGTTCTAGAATATATTTGTCAAGAATCGAACAAACTGCACAATTGTGCGGTCTACTACGCTCGCCAAATGTATTTCAAAACTCATACTTGCCTGCGTCCGTTTGACATAATCAACGCATTAAAGCGCAATCCTCATTACGGGGCTTTATGCGCTCAAGCTGCTCAACAGACTTGTGGTGCTGTTGGTGAATCAGTAAGTTCGTTTAAAGAATTAATTAAACTGTTTCGGGAAGGCAAACTTGAATGGGAGCCAAAATTCCCGAATTACCGAACTCCTGGCGGATTTCATTTGATAGCTTATCCAAAGCAAGCGCTTGGGAAAAAGTTGATTGACGGTCAAATTTCAATTCCTCTCGGTCAAAGAGTAAAAGCTTGGTTTGGATTGAAGAGTTTTCAAGTCCCCATGCCTACTAACTTAGACTATGCCGATATCCGAGAAATTAGAATTCTCCCCAGAAATGGCTGTTTTTACGCCGAGTTTGTTTACAAAATACCCAGTACCCAAACTGTCACAGACAATCGAAAAGCTTTAGGTATCGATACCGCGATCGATAACTGGCTTACTTGTGTTAGTAATTCAGGGACAAGCTTTATTATTGATGGCAAGCACTTGAAGTCGGTCAATCAATGGTACAACAAGCGAGTAGCAACTTTGATGGAGGACAAGCATAATGGTTTTTGGTCGCATCAATTAGCGCGATTGACCGAAAAAAGCAACCGTCAAATGCGTGATGCTGTGAGTAAAGCAGCTCGTCTAGCAGTCAATCACTGCATTAAGAACGGAATCGGTGTTATCGTTTTTGGGTGGAACAAAAGGCAGAAAGATTCTGCCAACATGGGTAAAAAGACAAATCAAAAATTTGTTCAAATCCCTACAGCACGACTAAAAAACCGAATCGCTCAGCTATGCGAACAGTACGGCATTAAATTCGTCGAGACTGAAGAAAGTTACACTTCTAAAGCATCATTCGTAGACCGTGATTTTCTACCTACAATCGGTGAAAAACCCGATGGGTGGAAGGAGACGGGTAGACGAGTAAAACGCGGATTGTACCGAACGAGTGCGAAAAACTGGTACATCAATGCTGACTGCAATGGTGCGGCCAACATTTTGAGAAAAGTAGCGACAATGTTAGGGCTTGACCTTGACGGAGTTGGTAGGGGTGAATTGACAGCGCCTTCAAGAATTACCTTTTGGTAGTTTCTTTAGAATCCCTGCTGCTTTAGCACAGGGAGTGTCAAATTTGTTGTATTATTTTTAGTTGAAAATTTTAAAATTTTAATTGTTTAAAAAATGCGCTCTAAAATTCGATCGCTCATTTCGATAATTCGGCTTAGCGGGCTTGCTGTTGCGGCTTTGGCGATGTGGGGATTTGCCACTATTGCCGAAGAGGTGTTGGAAAAAGAAAGTTACGCTTTCGATACCTCTATTTTACTAGCTCTGAGGAAATTGCACACTCCGCTGGGCGATCAAGTAATGCTGGGCTTTACCTTTTTGGGCGAGCCGAACTTGCTGCTAGTGATTTGTCTGAGCTTGGGTATTATTTTGCTAGCGCGCAATCACCGATCGGAAGCCGCAACTATTGCGCTCGCGGGTGGGGGGGCGATCGGTTTAAATTTACTGTTAAAAAAACTTTTTGCCCGCGCTCGACCTCAACTTTGGGAGCGCGTTGTTAATGTAAAATTTTACAGCTTTCCTAGCGGACACGCAATGATTTCAATGGTTATTTACGGTTTGCTAGGATATTTCTTGGGTTCCCGCTATCCCAAGCAGCGCTGGTTGATTTACAGCTTGACAGTTGTATTAATTGCTGCTATTGGTTTGAGCCGGCTTTACCTAGGAGTTCACTGGCCGACAGATATTATTGCCGGTTATACGGCGGGTTTGGTGTGGCTGATTACCTGTATTCTCAGTTTGGAAGTATGGAAGGAATTGCGTTCTTTGACTGCGGCTTCTAAAGAGGAGTTTTTGTCACCTGAAAATCCTCAAAAATAGTTTTTAGCTGATGGATGTTGACTTTTGACTGATGTTATTGCTTATTGGTTATTAGCAGCCTCAAACGAGTAACAAATAACCAATAATATCATGTCCAGTCGCTTGATTGCAGATAATTGACCGGACATGATATAGCAATCCTTGCAGGAGTCGTAATTTTTTTACCCCACCCCAACCCTCCCCGAACCCGCGGGGAAGGAGTAAGAACTTCACAAATGATGCGAGGATTGCTATAGCAATCCTCGCATCAGCCGCCTCTCTCGATCGAGACCAGAATCCTTGCAGTGCGAGCCAGAAAGCTCGCGTATAATGCAAGCAAATCATTTAGGATTGCTATATATAGCAATCCTCGCATCAGTCGCAAAATCGAGCGAGACCAGAATCCTTGCAGTGCGAGCCAGAAAGCTCGCGTATAATGCAAGCAAATCATTTAGGATTGCTATATATAGCCTTTCTCAAAAAGATGAGGTATGACTGACAGCTTACATAACCACCCAGACTTATTGGGCTAAAGCCCAACTACGTACCTCATCTTTCTGAGAACCGCTATATAACTAATAACTAATAACTAATAACTAATAACTAACAACAATTTGCTTTTGAGTAAAACACATGGCAATTCCTTTTTCGTAGTAAGCCGCCTCGTTAATGAAAATTGGATATACGGTCGATTTACCTTCATACAAGACCGACTCGCCATCAAAGGTCAAAAACATCGGATCGCCGGGATTCAGGGCTTCATAATCTCTGGATTGGAGATGAGGATGAATCATTGCCTGAATTTCTCTGTTCTCGTTTCTGGGATAGTCGATCGCCCCAATGGTATGATAAATAGTCAGGGGATTCTTTGCAGCAGGCATTGTGCCTTGATTGTAGGCTTGCACGCAGTCTAAGATCGTGCCGACAACTTGCTCAGTTTGCTGAAATAAAGACGCATCTAATACCCCTTGCGGCACTGCACCAACTTCCAGCGTACCGCCTAATTCGGAAAGCGATCGCAGCAAATTACTATCATGACTCTTGGTTTCCGAAGCGAGTAGCTTGAGGTGGGGATACACAGAGGTTAAATGAGCTGCTAATTGCAGGTTAAAGGGATGATGGCTGGCGAGAATAAATGTTAGCCCCATGTTGGATGTGGTGCTGTGCAAATCGATAATTAAGTTTGGCAGATGAGTGTTTTTTGAGCTAAAAATGCCGTAGATTTCTTTCGCCCGCTGCGCTTCATAGCTGGAGAGATGGGGATTTTCTAAATCTGGCTGTCGAAAGCAGCGGTTGAGGTCGATATCGACGTAGCGCGTCCCGATTTCGCAAGCTTTGGGATTGGCTAGCAGAGTCATAGTTTCAAAAGTCGATCGCCCAATTAACTCCGGCGCGCGATCGAATTTCTTCACGAGGTAAATTCCTGTGAGTTCGTTTCCGTGGGTTCCTCCCACTATGGTAACACGTTTAATTTGATTCATAAACAAATAACTTCCTATCCCAAGCCTACCACCATTTGCGATCTCTCGGTCAAAAACATCTGATTGAGGCTGAGAATGTCTTTATATTTATATTAGCTAAAATTTTAGTAAGTAGGTATCACACACAGACTTCAGAAACCCGGTGTCTCTGGGTATTTCTAGTCACTAAACCAAAAAACTATTACGATCGCCACCGCGAACAAATCGATCGCATCATTGTTTCCGAGCGAACCGATGATGATTCATTTGCGTAGGCTAGAAACCTGGTTTTTGCGACAACAAGCATTACAGTCGTAGAAAAGGGAAAAAACCAGGTTTATGCAGGTGTTGATGCGTAGGCAACGGAGGACACGGCAATGCCGTTTCCCTACTCCAAAATAATCGTAGCACGGGCGAGGGCTTTGGCGCCATCGCACTCGATGAGAGATGTAACCATCGCCATATTAATTGTCAGAAAAAAAGGCACTTTGTCCCAAAGCAGATAGGAAATTGGAATTGCTTTTGCCCGATCGCGCACTGACAAATAACCTAAATTCAGCCAAAACGCCCCTCGATCGAGCGTTACCCGGTAAACCTCCGCTATCCACCGATCGCACCAGCTCAAATACTCATCTAACACCAAGGATTTTTCGTACTCTTTGCCAATATTGTAAGGCGGGCTGGTAACGGTTAAATCTACAAATCGATCCGGCAGCCGCCTCATTGCCTCCAAACAATCCATATTGTAAATGAGGCAATTAGCAGCTTCAAAGTACGGTTTACCTAAAATGTTCGCGATATCAGTCAAGCTCGTGAAATACTGGGGAGATATTTTGTTGACAAAGTGTAAAATTTATAGTAAGTGAGTTCAGAAATCTTGTCAAACTCATCTCGATCGGGGAATCCCCCTGCCGGAAACAAAAGGTTACAATCAAACATAGATTCTATTTCCATAACATTACTGTTTATAGCTTGAACTTCTCAGTGCCCAATAACAACACCTCAACTCAATCCTTTCAATTTGACTCAATTGACAGCGCCCTCGTAGACCTCAAAGCAGGTCGCCTCCTGGTAGTAGTCGATGATGAAAACCGCGAAAACGAAGGCGACGTGATTTGTGCCGCCCAATTCGCCACCCCCGACAACATCAATTTTATGGCCGTGAACGCGCGGGGTTTGATTTGTCTGGCCTTGAGTGGCGAAAGACTCGATCGGCTGGAATTGCCCCTGATGGTCAGCAAAAATACCGACAACAATCAAACTGCCTTCACCGTCAGCATCGATGCAGTCAACGGCGTCAGTACCGGCATCTCTGCCGAAGACAGAGCCCGCACCATCCAAGTAGCCATCCACCCGGACACCAAACCTCAAGACTTGCGCCGTCCCGGTCACATTTTCCCCCTGCGGGCGATCGACGGTGGCGTCCTCAAACGCGCCGGTCACACCGAGGCCTCGGTTGACCTCGCCAGACTCGCGGGCCTGTATCCCAGCGGCGTCATCTGCGAAATTCAAAACCCCGACGGTTCGATGGCGAGGTTGCCGGAATTGATCGAGTACGCCAAAACCCACAACCTCAAAATCATCAGTATTGCCGACTTAATTAGCTACCGACTCAAGCACGATCGATTTGTCCGCCGCGAAACAGTGGCCAAATTGCCAACTCAATTCGGCGAGTTTATGATTTACGCCTACCGCGACACTCAAGACAACTCAGAACACGTCGCCGTTGTCAAGGGCGACCCGGCAGAATTTAAAGACAAACCCGTGATGGTGCGGGTGCATTCCGAATGCCTGACCGGGGATGCTTTGGGTTCCCTGCGCTGCGACTGTCGGATGCAACTGCAAGCCGCACTGAAAATGATTGAAAATGCCGGTGCCGGCATCATAGTTTACTTGCGCCAAGAAGGTCGGGGAATTGGATTGGTAAATAAACTAAAAGCTTACTCGCTGCAAGATATCGGATACGATACTGTAGAAGCAAACGAGCGTTTGGGATTTCCCGCCGATTTACGCAACTACGGCGTCGGAGCGCAAATGCTCAACGATTTGGGAGTTCAAAAAATTCGGTTGATTACCAACAACCCGCGCAAAATTGCCGGTTTGAAAGGTTACGGAATTGAAGTAGCCGATCGCGTCCCCTTACTAATTGAAGCCACAGATTATAACTCGCTCTATCTGGCAACAAAAGCCGAAAAACTCGGTCATATGCTGCTGCAAACTTATTTAATCACAGTGGCGATTCAGTGGGGCGAAGCGAAGGAAGAAGGAAGAAGGAAGAAGGAAGAAGGAAGAGGGAAGAGGGAAGAAGGAAAAGAGGAAGATTCTGCCATTCAAAATCGGTACGAACACCTCGAAAAACTGCGGCAGTTGGTAGCAAGTCGCGATTTACTGCTGCAAGAAGAAGCGCGGCCGGTGGGAATAGCCCTTTTCGGAGAAAGCTCTCTCATCGTTCATCTCGGCTTCGACCAAGCCGGACTCGCAGCCCCCGACTGGTACAAAGAGCCAAACCATCCTTACGTCAAGGCGATCGGTCAAATTCTCGGCGAAATCGCCACCTGGTCGGATTTGCAAAAATTAGAATTCATGGTTTCCTCCGGTGCCGATCCGCTCAAAACTCTGCAAGTCCAGCTCGATCGCGAGACATTTCTTTTGTCGGAATTAGTCGGAATTTGCGATCGGCTCGAACCTCAAAAAATCTACAGTTTTTGCCATATTCCCGATTAAGCCCTCGGAATGTCAAGCTAGGTTCAGCATTAAAGAGAGCGAATTTGACATGGAAATGAACGTTGGTGACTTTCTGCACCGACTCGATCTCAGGGGACAAGCGCTTAAAGGCACCAACCTCGGCGGTGCGGAACTCAGGGGAGCCAACCTCAGAGGCACCGACCTCCGAGAAACCAACCTCAGCGACGCTATTCTCAAGTATGCAGACCTGATAGAAGCCGACCTCACCGGCGCCAATCTCAGAGGGGCGGATTTAGCTGAATCATTTCTTAATTTAGCCAACCTCACCGGAGCAGATTTGACCGGTGCTGTCCTCCGAGAAGCTACTCTCGTAGGAGCAGAACTCAGTCAAGCCAACCTCAAACAAGCAAGTTTGATCAAGGCTAATTTAGTTGGAGCAAATCTCCAGGAAGCCAACTTAACCAGAGCCAACCTCAGCGGAGCCGATTTGCGGGGTTCTCAGTTGAATGGCGCCATTTTAGACAAAGCCGTCTACAACAACCGGACTATTTTTCCCGAGGATATTGACCCGGGTGCAATGGGAGCATTTTTGCTGGCTCCCAATGCTTCGCTCCCGGGCTTAAATCTGGCTATGGTAGATTTGACCGAAGCCGATTTAAAAGGAGCCGATTTGCGGCGGACAAACTTATACAAAGCTATTTTATTTGGCGCAAAACTCGATCGGGCAAACTTAGCCGGAGCCAACCTCAGCGGAGCGGACTTGAGGGAAGCCACTTTGAGCGGCACCATTTTAGAAAAAGCTGTTTACAGCAACAAAACATTGTTTTCAGAAGGCATTGACCCCGGTCTGGGCGGAGCTTATTTAATTGCTCCCAATGTATCGCTGCAAGGGGTAAACTTAACCGGAGCCGACTTAAACGGATCGGATTTAAGCGGAGCTAATTTGAGCGGTTCTAACTTAAGTTCGGTCAATCTCAAAAATGTAGACCTCAGCAGAGCCAGCTTAAAAAAAGCTTACCTCAAAGGTGCAAACTTGGAGGGAACTGATTTAAGAGGAGCCGATTTAAGCGGCGCAATTTTGCACCAAGTAAACTTGAGTTCTGCTGACCTCCGGGGTGTAGACTTAACAAGGGCCGACCTCAGCGGGGCTAATTTAAGCGATGCCGATTTGAGGGAGACAGATTTCACCGGAGCTACTTTGCTGTTCGCTAACTTGAGCGGTGCAGACTTGAGAGGTGTAGACTTGACAAAAGCTGACCTCAGCGGCGCGAAGTTAACCGAAGCAGACCTCAGAAAAGCAGATTTGATGAGAGTAAATTTGGAGGGAGCAGATTTAACTGAGGTAGATTTGAGCGACGCTCATTTATTCCGAGTTAATCTTAGAGGTGCTAATCTTAAAGGTGCTAACCTCAAAGGCGCAAATTTGAAGGGGGTATCTTTGACCGACGCTTATTTGAGCGAAACGGATTTGACCGATGTAGAGCTGAGTCCGAGTTTCTTTGAATTGCCACTAGAATCGGAATGGTAATTAGTCAGTTGGCAGTTGGCAGTTGGCAGTTGCTAGTTGCCAGTTGGCAGTTGTTAGTTGGCAGTTGGCAGTTGCGAAGAGCTGTGCAATAACAAATAACAAATAATATCAAATCCGGTGGCATCGGAATTATATAGTGCGAGCGTCCCCGCTCGCGATTCACTCCGCGAGCGGGGACGCTCGCACTGAGATAATCTAAATATATTATTCCGATGCCACCGGACATAATATAACAACCAACAACTAACAAATAACCACTAACAAATAACCACTAACAACTGACAACTGACTAATGACTACTGACAAACCGTTAGGCTCTGTTATTCAAGGTTCCCTGAGCAAGGGATTAGAAGTGCGACTGCACGCCGATGTTTCGGTGGAAGATATGAGGGTGGGGAAATTTCTAGTAGTGCGGGGGGTGCGATCGCACTTTTTCTGTATGCTCACCGACGTGTCTCTCGGAACATCCAGCGCCCGCATTTTATCGAATCCTCCCAATCCCAACGACGATTTTCTTCTAGCAGTGCTAGCCGGTAGCAGCACCTACGGTACGATCGAACTTTCGCCGATGTTGATGCTGACTGCAGAACGAGAAAAACAGCAGGCAATTTTTGACCCGACGAAAAACGGCGGAGTTCGCGAGAATAAGCTGGCGTTAGGAAATTTGGCTTCTTTTGAGTCACAAACGGGTGCGGATATTGAGTTGCTGCCGGTCAAAACTATTCCCAGCCACTTTTCCCAGGTGTTTGATGCCAAAGAAACCGATTTTCGGGCAGTTTTTGGCTGGGAAGATGACCCGTACCGCCGCAATTTTGCGATCGGCAAACCGATTGACATGGACGTTGCTGTGTGCTTGGATTTAGACCGGTTTGTGGAACGCAGCAACGGAGTTTTTGGCAAGTCGGGAACGGGAAAATCTTTTCTGACGCGCTTGTTGCTGTCGGGAATTATTCGCAAGCAAGCTGCGGTTAATCTAATTTTTGATATGCACTCGGAGTACGGGTGGGAAGCAGTTTCGGAAGGGAAACAGTTCAGCACTGTTAAAGGTTTGCGGCAGTTGTTTCCCGATAAAATTCAGATTTATACCCTCGATCCAGAATCGACCAAACGCCGGGGAGTCCGCGACGCTCAAGAGTTGTTTTTGAGTTTCGATCAAATTGAAGTGGAAGACATCGCGCTGGTGCAGCGCGAGTTAAATTTGTCGGAAGCTAGTATCGAAAATGCGATTATTTTGCGAAATGAGTTGGGCAGTGGTTGGATCAACAAGTTGCTGGAAATGACCAACGAAGATATCCAAATGTTTTGCGAAGAAAAGCGGGGAAATAAATCTTCAATTATGGCTTTGCAGCGGAAATTAGAGCGATTAAACGATTTGAAATACATTCGCAAACGCTGTCCGAAAAATTATGTAACTGAAGTTGTGCAGTGTTTGGATGCGGGGAAGAATGTAGTAATTGAGTTTGGTTCGCACTCGGATTTGCTGTCATATATGTTAGCAGCAAACGTGATTACTCGCCGCATTCACGGATCTTACGTGCGGAAAGCTGAGAAGTTTTTGCAGAGTAAAAATCCGTGCGATCGCCCGCAGCCGTTGGTGATTACCATTGAGGAAGCCCACCGCTTTCTCGATCCGGCGATCGTCCGATCGACTATTTTCGGTACAATTGCCCGAGAAATGCGAAAATACTTTGTAACCCTGCTGATTGTAGACCAGCGCCCGTCAGGAATCGACGCCGAAGTCATGTCGCAAGTCGGAACGCGCATCACAGCTTTGCTAAACGACGATAAAGACATCGATGCTATTTTTACCGGCGTTTCTGGAGGGCAGAGTTTGCGATCGGTTTTGGCAAAACTCGACTCCAAACAGCAAGCATTAGTTTTGGGGCACGCCGTACCCATGCCCGTAGTCGTGCAAACTCGTCCTTACGACGAGCAATTCTACAGAGAAATTGGGGATATTGACTGGCAAGAAATGCCCGATGAACAAGTATTTGCAGAAGCTGAAGCTGCCAAAATGGATTTAGGATTTTAACAACAGATTAAACCATTATAAACTCCCTCTTTATCAGCGTTAATCTGCGTGCATCTGCGGTAAAAAAATCTAATTCCTATGTTTTAATAATTAATTCAACGCGGCGGTTTTTCTCCCTCCCCACCGGGTTGTCTGAGCCGTCTAAATTATTATTAGGAGAAATCGGTTTAGTTTTGCCGTACCCTTTGGTTTGCATTCGGGTATTCTGCACCTTGAAAACGTTGATAAAATAATATTTTACCGCTGCGGCTCGCTTCTGGGAAAGTTCGAGATTATAGGAATCTTCCCCGTGGTTGTCGGTGTGTCCGTTGATGAATATTTGGGCGTTTTTATAATGTCTCAGCAGCAGATTTATCTTGGTGAGAGTGGGTTTAGCTTGGGCGCGGACGTTATATTTGTCAAAATCAAATAAAATAGTTTCTGGCACATTAATTCTGATGCCTTCTGGTACTTTTTCGGCGTTCAACTCTGTTTCAATCTTTTTCACAGTCTCGGTTGTTATTTGAGTTGGTAGCTGCTCCTCTGTGGCAGTCTGATTAGCGGTGATATTCTCAATTTTTACTGTAGTCTGAGCAATAATTTCAACTTTTACTGTAGTAGGAGTAATTGGTATTACTTCTAAGGTTGTAACTGCTGTTGATTCTGATTCAACAGTATCGACTTTTGCGGATTTACTGGCAGCCAACTGAGAGGATGAGGTCGCGAAAAGCAATGATGAGATTATCGTAGTATTAATCAGTCTAATGAGCTTGGTCATTTCTCAATCACCTGTTAATTGGAATATTGAAGCTGATACCTGAACATTGTTGAATTTCTTTTCCATTTTTTCCCTCAGAAGAGCAAGGGAAACTTGACTTTAGCGACAGGTGAGTAGCTCCGGGTGCTAACCAACCTACGAATACAAACTGCCCTTTGAGCGTAGTGCCTGGTTTAATCATAATTTCGGTATTATTAGAGGGAGGTAATAAATTATATCGGACGTTATAGGATGTGTTGTCTTCGAGATATATACCATCTTTAACGTTAAGCCTGACAACTTCCTGACGACCATTTGTAATCGCCATAGTCACTATAATGCTATTTTCACCAAAGGTAATTTTTGTCAGCCGTCCCCATAGTTGGTTAGTTATAACCCGGAGGTCGTAAGTTTGCGTAGGTGGCAGAGAGTTTGTAGTTTTCTGGGCAACCTCTAAACTCGTTTGAGTCGGACTTGGTTTTGGAGATTGAGTTTGAATTGGCGTAGGAGTTGGAGTATTGGGTGCGGGCGATGCGGCGGGTTCTTGTGCTATTGGTGTTTGAACGGGAGGTGAAATGGATGGAGTTTGAATTGGCGTAGGAGTTGGGCTATTGGGTGGGGGCGACGCGGCGGGTGCTTGTGCCAATGGGTTTTGCACACAGGCGACACACACCAGCGATAGTAATGCTAGTTGTGGGAAATTTTTAGCTTTCATTGCAGCACCCGATCGAGCTTTTGTGCTAATTTTAATATAGAGTAGTCGTTTTTGTTGCGGGTTTAATCTAGCCTTGAGAATTAGATGAGCTACAAAGTGCGATCGCCCTTAAAATCTCTTTAATTAGAAATTACGATCGAACGTCAAAAAAATTAGCCCCCAGCTTTCAGTCAAAAGCTTTTCCCCTTTCCCCCCCCTCACCCCTCATCCCTAACTTCACAAAATCTGCATAAGCTTAAATCTGGTTGAGCATCGCGGCACAATTCAACTTAAACAGCCCAACAGCCAGCCTTTATACACCTTTACTTTCTCACAGCCGAGTTGTAGTAGCATATTCTAAGAAAAATGTCAATATATATTTTAAAGCCTAAGCCGTAGCTAATACGGCGATGGAGTTCGGTTATCTCGCATCGCAGCATCTAGGCAGCGAGAAAATTTCAAGCGATGATGGAACAGAGAGCAAAACAAAGCCCTCGAATTGCATGAGTCTGTTTGCATGAGTCTGTTTGCATGAGTATTGTGAAGTTGAGTAGGAGTTAAAACTAGCAGGGAATTTAAAACCTTAAGGAAAAATGTAGAATCTTGACCTTAAGACAGAGGTTTTTACCCTTTACGATCCTCAAAAATGGTAATAATATTGAGAAAAGTAAACTATTGCTTCACTGAGCCTTGAACTAGCCGTTAAAGCTAGCGAGCTACCGAAAATCGACGGGAATTACTGGAAAATCAAGCACAAAAGTAATCCCATACAACAAGCTTCTACCGATCGTCACCGATAAACAGGAGGGGGAACATCCCTTCTGTGGCAGTATTTATCCCACTTGGAAAAGTGGGACAGGGTATCACCAACTTTTTATCTGTTGTTACAAGGAGTGCAATACTCACCCATGTCCACCACAACCCCCAAAAACAAAACAGTGAAAGCCGATCGCATGGGCACCCGGCCATACTCCTCAACGGATACGGTTCGTACCTATCTGCACGAGATCGGTCGCGTGCCGCTGCTCACCCGAGAAGAAGAAATTGTTTTCGGAAAGCAAGTGCAGCAAATGATGAAATTAATCGAAGCAAAACAAGCACTTGCTAAAGAATCGCAGCGGGATCTAACGAATCAAGAGTGGGCTGCCGAAATGGAGTTGACCGAAGCTGAACTGAACCGGATATTGCAGTTAGGCCGGCGCGCCAAGCAAAAGATGATTGAAGCGAATTTGCGGCTAGTAGTGGCGATCGCCAAAAAATACCAGAAACGCAATATGGAATTCTTGGATTTAATTCAAGAAGGCACCCTCGGTTTAGAACGAGGAGTCGAAAAATTTGACCCGATGCGGGGATACAAATTTTCTACCTATGCCTACTGGTGGATTCGCCAAGCAATTACCCGCGCGATCGCCCAACACGCCCGCACCATTCGATTGCCAATTCACATCACCGAAAAACTCAATAAAATCAAAAAAGTGCAGCGGGAACTCACGCAGCAGTTGGGTCGCTCTCCCTCCCCAGCGGAAATTGCCGCCGCCTTGGAACTGCAACCTTCCCAAATTCGGGAATACCTGCTGATGGCCAGACATCCAGTTTCTTTGGACTTGCGGGTAGGAGATAATCAAGATACCGAACTGCAAGAACTCTTAGAAGACGAAACTGCATCTCCAGACAACTACATTACCTCGGAATTGCTGCGGCAAGACCTCGATACTTTGATATCAGAACTTACCCCCCAGCAGCGAGATGTGATAATTCTGCGCTTCGGTTTGGAAGACGGCACTGAAATGTCGCTGGCAAAAGTCGGAGAACGGCTCAATCTCAGCCGGGAACGGGTGCGGCAGCTAGAACATCAAGCCCTCGCCCACCTGCGGCGGCGCCAATCTCAAGTCCGAGAATACTTGGCCAGTTAGTCACTAAAAAAGTTGAGATTTTTCCCACAATCTCAACTTTTTTTTTCGTGTTGGCACGGCGCTGGGAAGGAGAGTTTTATAGCCGTAAAAAAAAAGAATGCAACTGTAGGGCCGTACTCCAAACCCTTATGGAATAGCTCACGCCAACTTCTTCAATTCTAAAATCTAAAATCTAAAATCTAAAATCTAAAATGGTATTATTTGAGGGGTCGATCGCGCTTTCGGCAGATCGCAAAATTTGTCAAGACTAATCTTATATTTAAGTTCAGGAACCGGGCGGGCGATCGTTCCTTCAAGTTAATAACCAGCGTGAAGCCAGATACCCGGTTTCTCTACGAGCTTTTTGAAACTGGTACAAGAGGCAAGAGGTGCTTCGAGGCAACTATTTTAAATTTTGGGGTCTGGAGTGGTTTTGACTTATTTGATATTGACAGGAAGTTTAGAAGCGATCGCGATCGCGCTTGCTCTCTCGCCCGGTAACTTCAGCATCGCATTCCCCGCACGCGGGACACAGCACTCGGACATCAAATCCGGCGTTTTGGGCTCGCAATCTCCCCCAAATCCTGCGCCAGATACAGTTAGCACAGGTTTAGCAGAGGGAATTTACCTCTACGGTCAGTCGAGCAAACCAGAGGAACTTAAAAAAGAATATTTTGTATTTGAAATGCGGCAGAGTAAGGTAGTCGGCGCTTTTTACCTGCCTCGGTCTGCTTTTTACTGTTTTTACGGCACAAGCGATCGAACTCAGTTAAATTTAACAGTAGTGGATAGTTACGACGGCAGTCGCTCTCCCTACTCCGTAAACTTGCAACAGTATTACCCCATTTCGAGCATCAGCGACAACGATCGGCGCATCTTGGGTATTTGCAAGGAAGCTCACAAACAGCAGGTGTGGGGAAACCAGCAGCAGTAGTTCGATCGGCTTAAAAGTGTGGCGAAGCACAAATCTGCCTGTAGGAAAAACGATCTCGAAACCCGGTTGCTTCCTAAATGCTTAGCTGTCAAACCTCTCTCATAAACCGGGTTTCTTTAACCAAGACCTTCGCCATTTTCTTGCTTTGTTTAGTAGAGCGAAGCAAAACGAAGACGCATTTGTTGGGTACGATGGTCTCAACCCAACCTACTTTCTGAGATAATTTTCCCCTTTGGCCGAGGTATTGTTTAACGAAAAACGAGTTCTCATCCCCATGCCTGAAGTCAGCGGATGTTAGCTGTATACTCCTTAACAACGCAGCGGTAGGATGCCCCCCACACGAAATTGGAAATACTGGAGAAAATGTGAGGCTCCGGGGCACCCTAAAACACTCCCCAGCAGTCAGGGCGCAGGAAACAGCAGTAAAATTGCTTCTGAGTTGACAATTTCGGACGGACACCACACACACGGCAAGATGAAACTGCGTCGGAAAACACTATCAATCGTTGGCATTACTATCGCGGGACTGACTGGCATTCTATATGCCACCTCCTCAAGAATCCTCTTGGGCAGCCTTGCCAAAGCAGAGGAACAAGAAGCTACACAGGTTGTCAAGGGAGTGCTCAACGTGTTCGGACAAACCGCAGATGACTTCAACTCGCGCTTTGCCGACTGGTCAGCGTGGGACGACACCTACGCTTTTATCCAAAACCGCAACTCAGAATTCATTGCCTCCAATTTAATTCCAGAAGGGCTGGCTAATATAAGAGTTAATATAGCCGTATTTGTCAATACTTCTGGCAAAATAGTTTACGGTACGGGTTTAGACAGCGAAAAGCTGAAACTAACGCCTGTTCCAGAAGCATTAAAACAGCACATTTCTCTAAATGACCCGCTATTGCAGCACCCCAACGCCGAAAGCAGCCTCGCTGGTATCCTGCTGCTACCGTCAGGGCCGATACTGATTACTTCCCGACCAATTCTCACGACTAAAAGCACCGGCCCGATCCGAGGTACGCTGGTATTCGGGCGCAATTTGGATGCTGCGGGCATTGCGAAGCTTTCTAGAATTACTCGCTTGCCGCTAATCGTACACAGCGTTAATGAGGCTCGGTTGCCTGCAGACTTTCAGAAAGCGCGGGAGAAACTGTCGGAAAAAAAACCGATTTTGGTGAGTCCTTTAAGCGAAGAGTCGATCGCGGGTTACACTCTGATCCGCGATATTTACGATCGACCTGCGCTGCTATTGCGGGTTGATATCCCCAGAGAAATATACCGGCAAGGTCAGATCAGTTTGCTGTACCTGCTGGTGTCTGTAGGGTTAGCCGGAGTTGGGTTGGTCGGCTGCACTCTGCTGCTGCTAGAGCATCTGGTACTATCTCGGTTGAGCGGTTTGGCGAAAGCAGTGAACTGCATCAGCAGCAGCCAAGACCTCTCGGTACGGCTGCCCGTGACGGGCGAAGACGAGTTGTCAGACCTTGCCCGTACTATCAACGGAATGCTGGGGGCGATCGCCCAAGCCGAAAGCGAACAACTTGAGGAAAAAGCCCGCTACCGAGCCGTAGTCGAGCAAGCTACAGAGTGCATTTTCCTGTGGGACGCTCAAACCAAACGCCTTTTGGAAGCCAATACAGCGTTTAGAAACTTGCTCGATTACAGTCTTGATGCGATTTCGCAACTGACTGTTTACGATATCGTCGCTTACTCTAAAGACCTAGTTGACAGCAATATCGAGTTGATGCTGGCGGACAAAAAATTCAGAATTGGCGAAGTTCTCTACCTGCGACGAGACGGTTCCTGTGTGGATGTAGAAGTAAGCGCCAACGTGATTTCCTACGGTGGCCGCGAGATTATTTGCACTGTTTTCCGCGACATTACCGAACGCAAACAAGCCGAAGCCGAACTGCGAGCCTCCGAAGAACGCTACAGACTTTTGTTTAAAAATAACCCCCATCCGATGTGGGTTTACGATTTAGAAACTCTGGAATTTATAGCCGTCAATGAAGCTGCTATCCACCACTACGGCTACACTCGCGACGAATTTCTCAACATGACCATTGCGGACATTCGTCCCCCCCAAAAGCTGCCGAGATTGTTAGAAAATATATCCCAAGTAGATGTCGGTATTGATTTGGCAGATGTGTGGCAGCACCAGACAAAAAACGGCACAATTATTGATGTAGAAATTACTTCTTATGCTCTGCTATTTGATAGCAGAACTGCCGAATTAGTGCTGGCTCACGACGTGACCGACCGCTTGCAAGCTGAGGCAGAACTGTACAAGGCAAAGGAAGCAGCAGAAGCAGCGAGTTTGGCTAAAAGTCAGTTTTTGGCTAACATGAGCCACGAACTGCGAACTCCTCTGAACGCGATTATCGGTTACAGCGAGATTCTGCAAGAAGATGCTTTGGATTTGGGGCAAGATGATTTTGTTATTGATTTAGAAAAAATTCACAAGGCCGGGAATCATTTATTAGGATTAATAAATGATATTCTAGATTTATCAAAGATTGAAGCCGGCCAGACGGAGCTTGACTTAGAAACTTTTGACCTGTCGGAGGTAATTCAAGAGGTAGCGACAACTGTTAAACCACTATTTTTGCGAAACTCCAATCGCCTGAATGTTGAGTATCCAGATCGGATTGGCGACTTCCACTCAGATCGAATGAAACTGACTCAGATTTTGTTTAATTTGCTCAGCAATGCAGCTAAGTTTACTCAGCAAGGAACGATTACACTCAGCGTTAAAAGAATTACAAAGGACGAGAATAGTTACGATTCTGACTGGTTAATTTTTAACTGTGCTGATACTGGAATTGGGATGAATGCGGAACAGGTACAGAAGTTATTTCAACCTTTTACGCAAGCTGATGCTTCGACTACCCGCAAGTATGGAGGTACGGGTTTGGGTTTAGCAATTGCCCAGAAATACTCTCAGATGCTAGGGGGAGAAATTAGCGTTAAGAGTGAGCTTGGCAACGGGTCAACTTTTACTGTAAAGTTGCCGGCCTAGTTATGAATCGATTTGAGATTTTGGATGAGGAATTGAATAATTGATGCCACATTTATTAATACTCAATACCTGGCTGAGCTTTAATTCCTTGTTCCCGGAATGGATGCTTGACTAAAGTCATTTCTGTCACCAAGTCAGCGCGTTCAATTAGTGCAGGTGGTGCGCCTCTACCTGTTAAAATAACGTGGGTTTCTTCAGGTTTTTGGTCTAACCCTGCTAGGACTTGTTCTACTTGCAAATAACCTAGCTTTAATGCTATATTAACTTCATCTAAAAGCACTAATTTAAATTCGGGATTGCAGATAAAAGTTATAGCTTTTTCCCAGGCTTTTTGAGCTGTTTCGATATCTCGATCGCGGTCTTGCGTGTCCCAGGTAAAACCTTCTCCCATTGCATGAAATTCTAGCTGTTTTTCCCAGAGTTGAAAAACAGCTTTCTCTGCGGGTTCCCACGCGCCTTTGATAAATTGTACTATGGCGACGCGGTAGCCGTGACCGAGCGATCGCACAACCATTCCCAAAGCTGCGGTGGTTTTGCCTTTGCCGTTACCTGTATTGACTATAATTAAACCTTTTTCTTTGGAGGAGTTAGCAATTCGCTGCGCCTGTACTTCTTGGCGGCGCTGCATTTTCTGTTTGTGCTGTTCCGCTGTTAAGCCAGTGGTTGCAGTGGTTTCTGTATTGGTTTCCATGAGATTTTTTTAACCGCAGATGAACGCAAATAAACGCTGATAGATGCAAGATGTCTAGTTATTCCCAGACTGCTTGCAAGTTTAGCACGAAACCGGGCAAAACATCTTCTCCCGATAGTTCTGTTGGAGATGCCAAAATTTCTTTTTCTTGTCCTTGGCGATAGATTTCAACTCGGCGGGTTTTGCGGTTAATTAACCAGCATAGTATTACTTGGTTATTCATGTATTCTTCCATTTTGTCTTGAGTGTCTTTTAGGCTATCGGTGGGCGACATTAACTCTAAGACAAAATCCGGGGCAATCGGAGGAAATTTTTGTTTTTGTTCGGTAGTTAGTGCATCCCATCTTGATTTTTCAATCCAAGAAACATCGGGAGAACGATTTGCACCGCTGGGCAGTTTGAAGCAAGTTGAAGAATCGAAACAAACTCCCAGTTTAGTTTGTCTGTTCCAAATTCCAAAATCAGTAGCTATTTCAAAATTGCGGTTTCCGGTTTCTCCTCCTGTGGGTGACATGACGATTATTTCTCCTTGGGCGTTGCGTTCAAATTTGACATCGGGGTTTTCGCGACAGAGTTGATAAAATTGGTCGTCGGTTATTTGGGCGATCGCATTAAAATTGATGGTAACTGCTATCATGGTATTTTGTCGGGATTTGTTGTGATTATTTAATAGTTGTCATGGCAATTTTTGGCGGAAATCATATTGTAACAAAATCGCTTGTTTGCAATTAGCTGTCAACAATTTTATAAAAAGCTTTTTCTACAAAACACTTGCAGACATACCAATAATAAAATGCAATGTTAATTTCGCTAAACAATTTAGGTACTCCCTCTAGTAAACTGGAAATTATCTGGTTTTTTAAATGCAGCGAATCCACGCCGATCGCAAAAAACAACAAGCCCAACCCAGCTAACAGTATTTGGTAGGGAGTCAACTGTAGTTCTCGCCGAAAAAACCATCCGTAGGAGGACAAAACAAGGGCGTACAAAAGACTTACTCCTAGCTTGGGAATTCCTAATGCTATCATATATATATGAATTCTGTAAATTTCATTCAGGAGAAATCCACCTGTTAACAAAGCCGAGAACAAAATAAATCGATTTTCTGAATGGCGCGGTTGAATAGTTTTAGCCAAACCATAGCTAAAAGTACAAACAATGACTGGCACAGAACATAATAGTTGAAAGGTGCGAGTTAACAAGGCAACATTGGGAGTGCGGGCGAAAAAAGGGTGAAAGAATAAATCGCTAACTTTTAAACCTGACATTTGAGTTAATATCAGCAGGATTATCACCAGCAAAACCGATAAACAATTGAGTCGCAAAACCGAGCGAAAAACAGTCATAAGCGAGGTACAATACAAGTAAACTTGACCGCAAAGAAATAAAAAAATACTTCTCCAGTATAGCTGCTAATTTGCTAAAGTAAGAAGAGTATTATCAAACAAGGAGACAGTCATGCTGTCAGTACAAGAAGCAGAATCGATCGTTCTAAATTTGGCGCAACCCCCCGACAGTCAGCGGGATGTAGAAACTGTGGACTTGTTGGCAGCATCGGGGCGAATTTTGGCTGCGCCAGTGACAAGTCCCCTGGATTTTCCCTATTGGGATAATTCGGCAATGGATGGGTATGCGGTGCGGTTTGCTGATGTGGAAAATTGCAGCGCCGAAACACCAGTCGCACTCGATTTAGTTGAAGAGATTCCAGCGGGATATCAGCCTCAACATACTGTACAAGCGGGACAAGCGGCGCGAATTTTTACGGGTGCTGTGATGCCTGCAGGTGCTGATACGGTGGTAATGCAGGAGGAAACGCGGCGTGAGGGCGATCGTATTTTTATCTTAGTTTCTCCTGAAAAACCGCAAGCATTTGTCAGGCACAAAGGCGCTTTTTATCAAGCAGGAACAACTTTGCTAACTCCCGGTACGGTTATCAACGCCCCAGAAATGGCGGTATTAGCAACTGCACAGTGCATTCAAGTTCGGGTTTACCGGCGCCTGCGGGTGGCAATTTTTTCTACGGGTGACGAATTGGTATCCCCAGACGAACCTTTGATACCGGGGAAACTGGTAGACTCGAATCAGTATGCTTTGACAGTTTTGTTGGCACAAATGGGATTTGAACCGATTCGATTGGGGATTGTTCGTGATAATGAAAATGCGTTAAATAAGGCGATCGATCGGGCTGTTGCTACAGCAGATGTGGTGCTTTCTACGGGCGGCGTTTCGGTAGGAGACTACGATTATATTGAGAAAATCTTAGGGAACTTGGGAGGAAAAATTCACATTAGTTCTGTGGCGATTAAACCGGGAAAACCTTTAACGGTTGCTGCGTTTAAACGAAATCAAAAAAAATCGGATTCGCCGATTGCGAGTTCGGATTGTCTCTATTTTGGTTTGCCGGGAAATCCGGTTTCAGCTTTAGTCTGCTGTTGGAGGTTTGTTGTGCCTGCTTTGAGAAAGATGTCTGGAATTGGGTCTGATGCTTGGGGGCCGGAGTTTGTCAAAGCTAGGTGCAATGTTGAATTGCGATCGCACGGCCGGCGGGAAACTTATGTTTGGGGTAAACTACATTTAGTTGCCGGAGTCTGGGAATTTGAACCTGCTAGCGGCAGCCAAAATTCAGCGAATTTAATTAACCTCGCCAATACGAGTGGTTTAGCAGTTTTGCCTCCAGGGGACACCTGGATTGGGCCGGGCGAATTCGTTGAAGTTTTAAAAGTTAGTCCTTAGTTAGTTGTTATGGGTTATTTGTTATTGGTTCGGTATAAGTTCATGTAACATATTAACAACTAAGTAATCTTCCTTCTTCCTTCTTCCTTCTTCCTTCTTCCTTCTTCCTTCGTATTATGAGAATTTTAATTGTTGAAGACGATCCGATGATGCAACTGGGATTAGAGCAAGTTTTAGCCGATTCCCCAGAAATAGAAATAGTAGGACAAGCAGAAGACGGCTATTTAGGTGTAGCAGCCGCACTGAAACTCAAACCTGATATTATTGTGATGGATATCGGTTTGCCGCGGCTCGACGGCATAGCAGCGACGCAGCAAATTAAAGCACAACTGCCGGAAGTTCGAGTAGTAATGTTAACTTCTCACACGGCAGAAACTGAAATTATTGCTGCTCTTTCTAGTGGTGCTGATGCTTATTGTATTAAAGGTGCTACCGTAGACAGGCTGTTAGCAGCGATTGCAGCCGCCGCAGAGGGGGCTACATACCTCGATCCTCAAATTGCCCGTACTGTCATCGAACATCTCAAACCCCCGATCCCTGCCTCTACAACTACTTTTGGTCAGTTGTCGCAGCGGGAATTGGAGGTGTTAAGATTAATGGTGGAAGGTAACAGCAACCCGGAAATTGCAGCGGCGCTTTACTTGAGTCCAAATACTATTAAAACTCACGTTCGCGGTATTATGAATAAGTTGGCAGTGGATGACCGCGTGCAAGCAGCCGTTGTAGCGCTGAGAACTGGATTGGTGTAAAGAAGTCAGTAGTCAGCAGTCAGTAGTCATTAGTCAGTAGTCAGTAGTTATTTGTTGTTTACTACCAATGCTTTTCTGCGAAGATGCTTTTCTGCCCAATTGCCAATTGTCAATTGTCAATTGCCAATTCCTAATTCCCAATTCCTAATTCCCAAAAAGTTTATGTCTGAATGGATAGAAATCGGTAAAATTGTAGCAGCTCAAGGTTTGGACGGGGAAGTGCGAGTCTATCCCGATTCGGATTTCCCGGAAAGGTTTATCGAACCGGGGAAGCGGTGGATTTTGCGCCCTAATAAAAGTGAACCGGAACCGATCGAGTTTTTGGGCGGTCGCTACATCCCGGGCAAAGGGCTGTATGCTGTAGAGGTAGAGGGTGTGGAAGACCGCGACGGTGCTGAGGCATTGCGGGGCTGCAAGTTGTTTGTTGAAAAGACCGATCGACCTTACCTCGAATCTGATGAGTTTTACGTCCAAGATTTGATCGGTATGGAAGTTTTTAACCAGTTAACCGGGGAAATTTTAGGCAAGGTAAGTGATATTATTCCCGCAGGTAACGACCTTTTAGAGGTAGAAACGAATCTAACGCCGTCGGAAACTGTCGTCGCAGAATTAGAAAAGCCAAAACAGCCTGAAACTCCCAAAGCAAACGCTGACCCTAGAAATACCCGCAAACCACGGAAAATTCGCGTTAAAGAGCCTAAATCCACAAAAATATTGATTCCTTTTGTGGAAGAGATTGTGCCAGTTGTTGACTTAGAACAAGGCAGAATTGAAATTGTGCCTCCTCCTGGTTTATTGGAATAATATCATGTCCGGTCGAGCGACCGGACATGATATTAGTTATTAACAATTCCCAATCCCGAATTTCCAATTCCCAATATTAATTATTTTCTCTATTTGTGTACCGCACTATCAAGTAACTGATGGAAAGCGCGAAAATTGCAGTTGCCAAACCAATCAAGTCGGTTGCTGTTTTCTTTTCCAGATCGAGAATAATGATTTTTCGAGATACTGCTATCAAAGAAGTTACAATTACTAGCTCTACTTGAATTACGTGCTTTTTGAGATAAGCTGTAATATTTTCCAATATTTCCAGAGCAATTAAAATATTTAAAAATAATCCAAATATAACAAACAACGTATCTCTTAACAAAGTCTGGGGGTCGTTTAGCAATTCTTTTGCTAAAAAAACCAGCAAATCGCAAACGCTGACGATAATTACCAAAATCATCGCCAGTGATAAAATTTTCGATATTATTACTTCTACACTTTCTGTAAAATGCAAAAATTGTTCATCATTGCCTAACTTAGAAATTTGCCTAAATATTTTTTTCAGCATACCAGTGATTTAGTCATCATTCACTGATGATATCGTTTCCGGTTGCATCGGAATCATATATTTGGAGCGTATCAGTGCGAGTGTCCATAGCGAACGACATAGATCGTTCGCTATGGACGACGTGAGCGCTATATAATTCCGATGCTACCGGATTTGATATGATTCTGTCATTGTTCCGTACAGTTTGCAAGCGCCCAACTCTGCGATTGCTTGGTTTCACTGCGCCACCAGGCTGTGGGGAAGGTGGCTGCGGAGGCTATGCCTGCCGATTATATTTTAGAGTTTTTCATGTCGGTCAGGAATCGATCGCACGCGATCGTACTCCTAATTAATAAAATTTTGCCATTAAAAATCCTCAAACTATTGGCTAGCAATATTTTGAGGACTTTAAGAAACGGTGCGATCGCAGAATCAACAACTCTCAAGAGATAATGATTGTTGACTCCCGGCTCGCTCGGCCCAACACAAGAGAGCTAAATATTTAGCTCGGGTGGTTTAGTAGCGACGAGAATTGCCACCGCGATCGTTGTTGCCCCAGTTACCGCTGTTAGAAGGACCGCGTTCTTCGCGGGGTTTTGCCTTATTGACCTTGAGGTCGCGACCCATCCACTCAGCACCGTCAAGAGCCTCAATGGCTGCGGCTTCTTCTGCTTCAGTAGACATTTCTACAAAAGCGAAGCCCCGCATCCGACCTGTTTCCCGGTCAGCAGGCAACTGAACGCGCTTTACTGTTCCGTACTCTCCAAAAGTTTGGTTGAGGTGCTCCTGCGTTACTTCGTAGGATAAATTGCCGACATAGATTGACATTGAACATTCTCCAGAATCAGAGGGTGTAGAGATTTAAATCCGGAGGAACGCCGATAGAACGAACTGTACTGCCGAAAATAAAGCCTTGTAAAAAGATGATAGCACATACAGGTGCAAACTGCAATTGTCTGACTCGATTAATTACAAAGAAGGCAGAAGTCATTCGTCAGAAGGAAAAACCCCGAATTAAAGAAGGAAAAACTCAGAATAATTTAATTTTCCTGGTTCCCGGGTTCTGCCGGGGAAACCTAGCTTTTAGGGTGCGTAATGGCTCAAAATTGCTCGCTCGACAGAGGTTTTGAGTCCAGTAGATCACCCTGCGATCGTGCCTCAGCAACTGCTCAGAAACCCGGTTTTTTGACAAAAAACTAGGATTTTACGCGAGCCTGCGGCAAGAAACCAAGGTGATGAGATTGGTGGGGCTATGTGAGTTGTCACATCCCATAGTTGGATGCCAGCTCAAGAAGTGACGGCTAGGGTGGATTTTGCCCAATGAAATTCCCCAACTTCTGCTGCAACTTCTGCGGCAACTTCTGCTGCTGTTTCTGCCCCAACCAGCACCAACTGCACCGCACAAGCTTTTAACTCGGGCTGTTTGGAATCTGGACAGCTTGCAGAATGAGTCATGGCATTAGCTTCAGCACCTTCAGCCCAGAGAGAACCCCAGTGCATCGGTACAAATAGCGTACCCGGGGCGATCGCCTTTGTGACTTTTGCCGGAAACTGCGCCTTGCCGCGGCGCGATCGAACTTCCAGCAAATCCCCCTCCTTAATCTGCAATTTGGCAGCATCGCGGGGGTGAATTTCCAAAAACGGATCGGGGTGCAATTGATTAATTTTTTCTGTTCTACCCGTGCGCGTCATCGTGTGCCAGTGTCCGTAAAGTCTCCCTGTCGTCAACACAAACGGATAATTCGGATCGGGAGGTTCTGCCAGTCCCCGGGAGTGATAGGCCGAAAATCTCGCCCGCGCATCAGGAGTGTGAAAACGCCTGTCAGTATACAGCCGTTTCGCTTCGTTCCCTGGATGCACAGGCTCGTTTTCCCGGCAAGGCCACTGCTGCGGCCCTTCTTGGCGGATGTATTCGTGGCTCAGACCGGTCATGTCGCAAGGCTGGCCCCGCGTCAACTGCGCGTACTCTGTAAAAACCTCCGCACTGTTCTCGAAAGCAAAGTGTTCGGCAAAACCCAACCGGCGGCCCACTTCAGCGAAAATCCTCCAGTCGTCGCGCGCTTCCCCGGAGGGAACGTCGAAACCGGGACAAAGCGTAACGCGGCGTTCGGAATTCGTCATTACTCCGGTTTTTTCGCTCCACTGCGTTGCCGGCAGCAGGATGTGAGCGTAGGCTGAGGTTTCAGTGGGATAGTAAGCTTCTTGATAAATAGTAAAGGGCGATCGCAGCAAAGCCGCCTTAGTGCGTTCCAAATCCGGCATACTCACCACCGGATTAGTAGCTGCAATCCACAGCAACTCGACATCGCCAGTTTCCAAGCCCACAATCATGTCCCAAGCTGTGCGGCCCGGATTCGGGGAAATGCTTCCCGGTGCGATGCCCCAAAACTCCTCGACTTGGGTTCTGTGTTCGTCATTTTTCACAAACCGGTATCCCGGCAATAAGTGAGACAGTCCTCCTGCTTCCCGCCCTCCCATCGCGTTTGGCTGGCCGGTCAGGGAAAACGGGCCGCATCCCGGTTTGCCGATTTGACCGGTCATCAAGTGCAAATTAATCAGCGATCGCACCTTTGCCGTGCCTTCCGACGACTGGTTGATTCCCATCGACCACAGCGACAAAACCCGCTGCGACTGTTCCCAGTAGTTGGCCGCCGTTTCTAACTCGCTGACAGTAATCCCGCAGCGCGAGGCTACAAACTCCGGCGTGTAGCTGCTAACAACCTCAGCAAAAGCTGAAAAATTCGCCGTGCATTCTTGAATAAACTCAGGATCTATTGCTTGCCTCCGCAACAGCAAATATGCAATTCCGTTAAGCAAATCTATATCCGTACCCGGTTTAATTGCTAAGTGCAAATCCGCCGCTTCAGCAGTCGGAGTCCGCCTCGGATCTACCACAATCATCTTGACATTTGGATGTTTTTTGTGGTATTTTGCTAATCGGTTAAACACAATCGGATGGCATTCCGCTGCATTGCTGCCGATAATAAAAGCGCAATCTGTTAATTCTAAATCGTCGTAACAGCAAGGCGGCCCGTCCGAACCAAAACTTTGAACGTATCCCGAAACTGCTGAAGACATACACAAGCGAGAATTGGCATCAAAATTATTTGTACCCAGACAACCTTTCATGAGTTTCTGGGCAATATAATAATCTTCTGTAGCGAATTGACCCGAACCGTAAACGCACAAAGCATCGGGGCCGCTGGTGCTGCGAATTGTTTGGATGCGGTTAACAATTGCATCGAAAGCTTCGTCCCAGCTAGCGCGGCGGAACGGTTGGTCGAGAGTATCTCGCATCATCGGATAAAGTAGCCGATCGCTCCGAATCGACTCTGCTACCGTTGCTCCCTTAATACAAACCATGCCCTGACTCGATGGGTGATTGCGATCGCCCCGAACTTTCCAACTTTGTTTTTTGTCTGGAACAACTTCTAGACCGCAACCTACACCGCAATAAGGACAAAGAGTTTTTATAGTTTCCATCTGGTGATTTTAGATGCTAATTTTTGAAAGCTAATGGGTAATTGGTAATTTGTTATTATAGTAGGAACTGATGGCTCCTGCAAATAACGTTTTAATAATTACTAAATTACCGCAAAAATGCTTCATATAAACGGACAATACCTGATTTTAAATTAACCGCTATCTCGCTCAAACTCCAGAGCTATCTGGATTGTAGCCAGTAAATCGCTGCTCCTAAATCTTCCTCTAACAGAGGGAATCAAAACCTAATTCTTGTCACCCCCAAGGATGGGGGCTAGGAGGAATCTTTGCAGGACTCAAACAGCGGGCCGATACTACTTTGGACTTGATTGTTAATACAAACCTGAGATTTGGTGCGGGAGTATTATGTCGCCTACTTTCCTGTTTTAACTTCTAATACGCCGCCGTTGTTGGGGCTAAAAGTTACTTGGAATTCAGCAGTTTTTTCAGCGACTGCTGCGGCACCGGCAGGAGTTTGCAAAACCGGCAGAGGAGTTTCTTTGATGAAATCTTTAGCTGCTTTATTTGTGGGATCGAACTGTAGGATATCGCCGTTTTGTTTCACTTTGACCCGATAAGTCAAACTTTCGGTAAATGTCGGAGTTGTTCTCCATTTTTGGTCGATTTGTGCATACAACTGCTGTCCGATCGCATCGAGTTCGGCTTGGTCAGAAATCTCTGATGTGGCACTGGTTGCTGCATTGGGCGCGGTGGCGCTGTTAGCAGCAGCGATGGGTGCAGGGCTAGCCGCAGCATCAATGGGTGCAGGACTTGCAGCATCAATGGGTGCAGGACTGGCAGCAGCGATGGGTGCAGGGCTGGCAGCGATGGGTGCAGGGCTGGCAGCGATGGGTGCAGGGCTGGCAGTTGGCGCGATCGAACTTGCTGCGATTTCCGGGCTGGGGGGAGAACTCACAACCGCCGCCGGAGTCGCCGCCTGCGGTGCAGTTTCTGCTAGTTTCGCTTGCTTTAGCTGGCTGGAAACAACAGACATATTGACCGCAGCTAAAGTAACCATTGCTACCAACCACGAGGCTGCCAGGATGCCGCGTTCGATCGGCGAAGCTTCTGAGGCAACGGCTGCGTGAGACACAAAAGGTGCAGGTGCGATCGGCCTGTCAGCAGTCTTAGCAGCCCCAGGCTTTTTGCTAGCAGGTAATGGCATCGGTAGCGCGGCGGCTTCTGTCTCCGAGTCCGTTGCTTCATCGCCTTCGTGGTGCGCGTAGCGAGAAAACAGGAACTCCAAAGCAAAGTTGCGAAGTTCGTAGTATTTCGGGTCTTCCATAATCCGCACCCGGTTGCGGGGACGGCTGAACGGAACGTGCATATCTTCGCCGATCGAAGCTGCAGGCCCGTTGGTCATCATCACGATGCGATCGGCCAAAAACAAAGCTTCATCAATATCGTGAGTAATCATAATGACGGTAATTTTGTGCTGCCGCCAAATTTTCAGCAATTCTTCCTGCAACTCTTCCCGCGTAATTGGGTCTAGAGCCCCGAAAGGTTCGTCTAAAATCAAGAGTTTGGGTTGAGTTGCCAGAGCTCTGGCGATCGCCACCCGCTGTTTCATCCCCCCGGACAATTGGCCCGGTCTTTTGTGACCAGCTTCGGTAAGCCCGACTAATTCCAAGTGTTCCTGGACGATCGTATTGTGTTCGTCGGCGGACTTTTCCGGGTAAACATTTTCAACGCCGAGGTGAATGTTTTCAGTAGCAGTCAGCCACGGCAAAAGCGAGTAGTTTTGAAACACCACCATGCGATCGGGGCCTGGTTCAGTAATCTGCGAACCTTGCAGGGCCACTTCTCCGTTTGTCGGCCCGTTGAATCCCGCGATCATATTCAGCAAAGTTGATTTGCCGCAGCCCGAGTGACCGATCAAACAAATAAATTCGCCTTCATTAACAGTCAGGTTTACACCGTCGAGAACGACGTAAGGGCCTTTAGGAGTTTCGTAGACTTTCGATACGTCTTTAATCGTAAGAAAGTCTGGCTTCTCCGTTTGAATTTTGGTTGTTTGGGGGGTTTTGAGAGTTTGCATATTTTCAGTATTGGGATTTTGGGTTGGGGTATTAGTCATGACAACTTAGGATTGAGAATTTGAAATTAGGGAGTTAGGAAGCGGGAAATGTGGAGTCTTGTTTCCTGATTTCTTGCTCCTCATTCCCTCTTCCTATTTGCTGGTTATGCTGGCAGTTTGATGGAACACTGACTGCCTATTTGTTCAATTAAGATTTCTTCAATGCGGACGCCGCGCTTGATTTTGACATTGTGAAGATAGTCGATCGGGTCGTCTAGATTAAACACAGTGCCGTCAAATAGCTCGATCGTCCGGCGAGCTCTGGAAATATCCGGCAAACCCAATTCGCGCACGGCTTGACCGAAAACATCGGGCCGCAAAACTCGATCGACCACTTCCACCCAGTTTTTCGGGAACGGAATCAGTCCCCAGCGAGCCATCTGCGCCATCACCCACACCATTTCTAGGCGGTCTGGACAATTGGTTTTGTCAACGTAGAACTGGTTGAAGTTGTAGAGCATTTCAGGTTCTGCCTCCGTACCGGAGTTGTACGGATCGATGAACCCCGGACGGATGTCTTTCGGATCGGCGCCGATGTATTGTCCTTGGCTAATCAATTCTAGGACTTCTTCGCGGTTGCGGCGGTCGTCGCAGTAGTCGCAGGCTTCCAAAAGCGCTTTGACGAGAGCGAGGTGGGTTTGAGGATATTTCTGAGCCCAATCTTCGGTAACGCCGAGAACTTTTTCGATGTGTCCGGGCAGAATATCGAGGGAACGGGCCATGACAAAACCCGTACCGCTGTTGACTGCGTGGGAGTTCCAGGGGTCGCCCGAGCAGTAGCCGTCAATGTTGCCTGCTTTTAAATTCGATACCATCTGCGGAGGCGGAATCACGGTCAAGCCCACGTCGAGATCGGGGTCGATGCCGCCGGCGGCCAGCCAGTAGCGGAACAGCAGATTGTGCATGGAGGCGGAGTGTACCGTGCCCAAGGTGTGAACTTTATCTGGACTCTTGGCGATCGCAGCTTTGAAATCCTCTAATGTCCGAATACCTTGTTTGTAAAGGTGTTTGCCGAAAACAATCGAATTGCCGTTGCGAGACAGCGTGAGGGCGCTGCAGACGGGCACAGGGGCTTCGCCGTCCAGGCCCAACAGCATGGCGATCGGCATTCCTGCAACCATTTGCGCCGCGTCCAGCCGTCCTTGAGCGACTCCTTGGGCGATCGTTTTCCAACTAGGTTCGCGGCTGAGAGTAACTTCTTCCAAGCCGTGGGCTTTGAAGAATCCTTTTTCTTTGGCTACGACTAAGGGGGCGCAGTCGGTGAGGGGAATAAAGCCGATGTCGAGGTTGATTTTTTCCAGGCCGTTGCGGGCGATGACAGGCGGTTGTTGTTTGGCCTTGCGCTGTTTGACCCGCTTTTGCTGGTTGAGGAAGTAAACCATTTCGTTACGCAGCGCGTAGTAACTCGGATGGTTGACAACTTCCATGCGCTTGCGGGGGCGGGGAATGTTCACTTCGAGGATTTGCCCGATTTGCGCTTCCGGGCCGTTGGTGAGCATCACAATGCGATCGCTGAGCAATAAAGCCTCGTCCACGTCGTGAGTTACCATCACGCTGGTGACTTTGCTCTCCTCGCAAATTTTCATCAACTGTTCTTGCAAACCGCCGCGAGTTAAAGCATCGAGGGCGCCGAAGGGTTCGTCTAGCAGCAGCAGTTTCGGGCGAATCGCCAGGGCGCGGGCGATCGCAACTCTTTGTTTCATCCCCCCTGAAATTTCGCCTGGGCGTTTGTCGGCGGCGTGTCCGAGTCCGACTAATTTAATGTGGTGTTCGATCACCAACTCGCGATCTTCTTTAGAGTTACCGCTGTAAATTTCATTTACTGCTAGGGCGATATTTTCGCGCACCGTCAGCCAAGGTAGCAGCGAGTAATTTTGAAACACCACCATTCTATCCGGGCCTGGATCGCGGACTTCGCGCCCTTCTAAAGTAATCCCGCCCTGAGTTGCGTTGTCGAGGCCGGCGATGATATTTAGCAGTGTAGATTTGCCGCAGCCCGAGTGTCCGATTAAGGTGATGAATTCTCCCTGTTTTATTTTCAGTTCGATATTTTTAAGAGCGATGTATTGCTCTCCATTTGGCAAGTTAAATACGCGGTCAACGTGGTCTACTTCAACAAATACTGACATGGCAATTTTAGGTTAGTTTGTAATTTCTAGATGCTAGTTATTAATTGGGCATTGGGGATTGGGCATTGGGCATTGGGGATTGGGCATTGGGGATTGGGCATTGGGGATTGGGCATTGGGGATTGGGCATATATAATTATTCCCGCTTCCTAATAACTAATCACCAATCACTAATCAACCATGCCCCATGCCCCATGCCCCATGCCCCATGCCCCATGCCCCATGCCCAAATTCTATTTCTGTTCTTCGGGAACAACTTTGGAAGCGATGAAACCAACAATTCTGTCTAAAATTAAACCGACAATTCCTACATAAAGCACTGCTAGAATCACGGCGCTGAGTCGAGAACTGTTGTAAGCGTCCCAGATGAAGAAGCCGATGCCGACGCCCCCGACTAACATTTCCGCAGCTACGATCGCCAGCCAAGACAAACCGATGCCAATTCTCAAGCCCGTGAAGATGTAAGGAACTGAAGATGGTAGCAGGATTTTCCAGAAGTATTTTTGGTTGGGGAGGCGCAATACGCGGGCGACGTTTCTGTAGTCTTGGGGTATTTGTTGAACGCCTACTGTGGTATTAATTAAAATCGGCCAAATTGCTGTAATTAAGATCACGAAAAGCGCTGAAACTTCGTTAGCTTTCACCCCCATTGCTTCAAAGGGATTGAACTGTTGAAATACGGCCAGGGCGATCGGCAGCCAAGCCAGAGGCGGGATAGTTCTGAATACTTGAAACAGCGGGTCTAAAGCATCGAACATTAAGGAGTTTGTACCGATCAGGATTCCCAAACTGATGCCGAGAACTGCTGCCAAAGTAAAGCCGATCGCCACCCGCTGCAAGCTAGCCAAAATTTGCCAGAACAAGCCTTTGTCTGTACCGCCGTTGTCGAAGAAAGGATTGATAATCAGATTCCAGCTTTCTTGGACAGCTTTGATTGGCCCCGGCAAGCTCGACTCTGGACTGCTGCAAAGGATTTGCCAGATTACGAGCAGAACTGTAATTGCTACCAGCGGGCGGATGATTTTTCGGCGGTTTTTTTGAACCAGATCCAGAACGAAATTTACTGGATTTTTGCTTTTAGAAACAGCGAGGTTTGTTGCCATTTTTGTTTTTGCAGTATCGTGAATAATCGATTATTTGTAGATAATTTGAACAGAGTTCAGCAGGTTCGACTCGTGGAACTAACCCTCGGTTTCATTCCGCCCAACACTATCAATTTTAGGCGTTTGTCAACTGTCAACTGTCCCCAGTCAACAGTCAACATTTGACTAATTATGCTTTTTTGATTGCCAGACCCTTCAGATATTCTTCTGGTTTTTCTGGGTCGAACTTCACGCCGTCAAAGAAGGTTTCGACACCGCGAGAAGTCGTAGCAGGAATTTGGGCTGCGGGAACGCCAAGTGCTGTCGCTGCTGCTTTCCAAATATCTTCGCGGTTAACTTTATCAACCGTTGCTTTGATGTCGGTAGTTGCCGGGATATAACCCCAGCGAATATTTTCAGTGAGGAACCAAGCATCGTGACTCTTGTAGGGATAGGAAGTATTATCAGCCCAGAATTTCATCGCCACTGGGCTGGCAGCTTCAATGCGGCCGGTACCGTAGTCAATTTGACCCTTTGAGCGACCGATAATATCTGCTACTGGAACTTTTAACCACTTATCTTGAGAGATGATTTGGCACATCTCATCGTGATTTTCTGCCTTGTCGCACCACTGCTGGGCTTCCAGTACGGCCATTGTTATTGCTTTAGCAGCTTTGGGGTTTTTGTCAACCCAATCTTTTCTTAAACCTAAAGCTTTTTCAGGATGATCTTTCCACATTTCTCCAGTTATTAAGGCGGTGTATCCTACCTTTTGAGTAACTAGCTGAGCATTCCAAGGTTCGCCTACGCAAAAGGCTTCCATGCTGCCAGATTTCATGTTCGCTACCATTTGGGGCGGCGGTATGGGAATCACCGAAACATCTGTATTTGGATTAATACCGCCGGCTGCTAGCCAGTAGCGCAGCCACAAGTCGTGGGTGCCACCGGGAAAAGTCATAGCAACAGGAAGGTTTTGGTTGCCAAAAGCTGCTTTCAGGGGTGCGCTGTCTGTACCTACTTTTAATTCGAGGTATTTTTTGCTGAGGGAAATTGCTTGACCGTTAGTATTTAACCGAGCGAGAATGTACATCGGCACTGGCTGATTGCCTTTGGTAACAGTGCCTAATGTCATTTGGTAAGGTAGCGGGGATAAGATGTGGGCGCCGTCAATGCCGCCTTTGTCGGAACCGAGTTCTAAGTTGTCGCGAGTAACTGGCCAAGATGCTTGTTTGGTAACTTGTACGTCTTTCATGCCGTACTTAGCAAACAGCCCTTTTTCTTGGGCGATGATTAAGGGTGCTGAGTCGGTGAGGGCGATGAATCCGAGTTTGGCTGCGGTAACTTCTGGGGCGTCGGCGGGGTTGATGTTGACTGCTGGGGCGGCGCTGGGTGTGGCGCCGCTGGGAGTTGCGCTAGATGTGGTGGAACCGGAACTGCAACCGTGGGCTAGGAGGGTGCCGGCTGCTGTTACTCCGGCGGTGATGATGAATTTTCTTCTGGAAAGGTTGCTCATTTGTCTTGAATTGTTGTTGTACTTTGAGATGGTGGAAATGTGAGATGCGATATCAATTCCGGTTGCACCGTCAGGTGACTGTTGACTGTTGACTGTTAACTGTTGACTGTTGACTGTTGACTGTTGACTGCGCTCAGGGCGACGCTGTTGACTGTTGACTGTGAAATGACATGATTTTGTTTGTCCCGATCCATCTCACATTGTGAGATTAAGCGTCGATCGACACTTTGCCGATCGCCCGCGCGCTGCAAGCTAAAATGAACCCCGGTTCTAAGCCGGCCGCCGCGTCGGGTTGGCTGTCGTAGACTGTTTTGCCTTCTAGGAGTTTTTGCTTGCAAGTGCCGCAGGTTCCCGATCGACAACTGCTATCGAGTTCAATCCCAGCGCGATCGGCAACATCGAGAATGAATTCATCTTCGCTGCAAGCAACTTCTTTGCCCGATCGAGCGAAAATGACAGTAGATGTCTGAGGTTTGGCTGCCGGGACTGCCGTTTCGTCCATCTCAACCGTCAGTTGCAGTTGCCGGTTGAGGGAAGCTACCTCATTTTCTTGAGATAGATTGGGAACTGCCCCGAAGTTATCGACTAAAAGTTGGCGCAGCACTGGTTTGAGGTCTTCGCAAGGGATGCTTTTTTGGACGCAAGTACCCAAATGAGCGTCTTTGCCGACTGTGCCTCCCATGAAAATGTCTACACCTTCGAGGGTTTTGCCGTTCTTGCGAACTTTTGTGCCCATCAAACCGATGTCTGCTACTTGGGGTTGAGCGCAGGAATTGGGGCAACCAGTCCAGTGAATTCTGACCGGTTTGGGAACTGACAGTTCGGCTTCGAGTTCTTCAATCATTGCCACGGCGCGGCTTTTGGTTTCGATGAGGGCGAAGTTGCAAAACTTCGAGCCGGTGCAGGAAACCAATGCTCGCATCAGGGGTGCGGGGTCGATCGAAAAACGCTGCAACAGCGGTTCTTTTACCAGCGATTCAATCCGCGAGTCGGGAACGTTAGGGATGATCGCGTTTTCTTCGACGGTGAGCCTGAGTTCGCCGCTGCCGTAAACCTCGGCGATTCTGGCCAAATCGAACAAATCCGATGCAGTTAGCCGTCCGACGGGAACGTGCAGCCCTACATAGTTAAGCCCGGATTGTTTTTGGGCGTAGATACCGATGTGGTCGCGTTTGTCCCAGAGGATTTCATCTTTGAGGGCGGCGGGAGGCAAAGTGCGACCTAATTCTTGTTCGACTTCGGCTCGGAATTGTTCGATTCCGAGTTCGTCAATCAGCCACATCAGCCGCGATTTTTGGCGGTTTGCTCTCGGGCCTCGATCGCGAAACACAGTTAAAATTGCTTTGCACAAATCTACAACGTCGCTGGGACTTGCCCAGGCGTTGAGGGGAACTGCCGCCTCGCAGCGTTTGGCGGAGAAGAAACCGCCGACTAAAACGTTAAAGCCGATGTTGCCGTCTTTGTAGGCTGGTACGAAGGCGATGTCGTTGATTTCTGCGTGGACTGAGTTGTCGCGGCAGCCTGCGATCGCAATATTAAACTTTCTCGGCAAATTTGAAAACGCGGGGTTGCCTTCGCCGCTGTTGGTAATCATGTCTTGGACTTGGTTCGCCAGTTCCCGCGTATCTATCAGTTCGTCCGCGTCCAGGCCCGCGACTGGGGAACCCGTGATGTTCCGCACGTTGTCCATGCCAGACTGAATGCTGGTCATGCCCGCTTCTTTGAGGCGGCGGAAGATGTCTGGCACGTCTTCGATGCGGATTCCGCGCAGTTGCAGGTTTTGTCTGGTGGTGATGTCGGCGCTGCCGTCGTCGCCGTAGCGCTGGACGATTTCTGCTAGCGTTCTGGTTTGATTGCTAGTAATGATGCCGTTGGGGAGACGCATCCGCATCATGAATTTGCCGGGAGTTACTGGCCGAAAGAAGATGCCGAGCCATTTGAGGCGGTGCTCGCGATCGGTTTCGTCCATTGCTTCCCAGCCGATTGTGGCGAAGTGGTCTAGTTCGCCTTTTAATGCTAAGCCATCTTTTTCGGCTTTGAGTTTTTCAAACTTGTTCAGGCTCGCTTGGGCTTTGGGTTCTACTGTTTGGGTCATCGGTTTACCCTCGCTGCTGGCTTGTGTGGGGAGGTATTGACTTGGAGCATAAAGTGTGTGTTTCCTGCTAACCTTAGTGACTGTATGGATTTAAAACTGTATATTTAGTTACTAGATGGAATTTCTTTTAAGCATGGTTGGTCTTCTGTAAACTTGAGCTTGACTGGGTGCTGGCTCGAACGTCGCAAAACTATTTATGGTTATAGTTGCTACCGATGGTTCGGTCGATCGCTGAGTTTCGATGCACCTTAGTTATGAGCTAATGTAAAGCGCACCACTGTAAATATTCGTAGCTATTTTTACAAAATATTGAGTTTTATGAATATTTCGCATTGTGACCATGCGTTTTATACATTGGGTAATTGGTAAAAACACCCACAAAACCGAAAAATCTCTCTAAATTTTTAGATTTAGGAGGGGAGAGGGGGAAATTGGAATATATAAGATAATGTTGTGACTGCGATCGCAGACTTAAAACGCAGCTCGTCACACAATTAGAGCCGTCGCTGTCACACAGTTTGCCTCAAAACATCACGTTCTTTGCTATGCCAGCGTCACTCTTGATTTTCGGAGAACGAGAGATGATACAAGTATCGAATTAAGGGAACGTCTCATGTTTTTAGTTCAACTTATCCCCGGCGCTATTTCCGAAATGCTTGCCTCTGTTACCGATACGGGTTGTTTGACTTTAGCCGATCGCTACGGTTTGATGGCCGCTGTTTTAGACGACTCTCTCGACGATGAATGCAGACTTTCGATCAACCGCCTGCTGCGTTCTGTGATCAAGGGAAGAGTCAAGATAGTCAACGAACTCTCGGTGATAGGTTAACAGCATTTAAAAAATGGCAAGGCCCAATAGTTGCGAGCAACTATTTGTGAAATTTGATTGATTTATGCAGCGCTTCAAGTGCTGAAACCACCGCCCTAGTTAGAAAGAACCCGCGATGCCTGCACCTGATGTATTGCAGGAAGTTTGTTGACTGTTCTAAAAACGTGCGATCGCTACTCGCCGTCTAAATTTTTTTGATTCTCCAATTCTCGCTTTGTGCAGCACTTCCAGAAAAAGTGCTGATTCACAGTTTTGTTAAACGATTGAGACCCTTTTCGGTCGATCGCTTATAGTAGTAAAAGTAGTAAAATTGTGGGCGATCGGCATTTCTAGAGTTTGAGCAGTGAAGTCATCACAACAAACGTAATTATAATTATTAGATATCTCCATAAAAGCCAGTCTTGAACAGGCAAGATGCCTGTTCCACAATAATTATTGAAGAGGTCTATTGAACAGGGCTGGAGATGGCAGGCAAGTTATGAAAATTATTAATCAAACAATCGAAATATTAACAGAATCAGGCATCGGCATCTACAACATCATATCAAATCCGGTAGCATCGGAATTAATATTACCCACAGCTTTCGACACGGCGAGTGCCTTAGTCCCTACCGCGATTAATTGTAGGGACTAAGGCACTCGCCGTGTCCTCTGTATACTTTTCAGGTAAGTGAGTGAGGTAAATAGCAGAGGTAGGGACACGGCAATGCCGTGTCCCTACGGAGAGCGATCGAGATGCGATCGCCGGACAAAATCTTTACCGAAACTTTAATAAATTCGGTCGGAATGTATGATTTACTAAAAATTAAAAATAGTCGATCGAGCAGACTGGACACTTTAAAAATTATTCCCAGGGAGCATTTTATGAATTCCATTACTAAAAACAGCATCCACTGGACTTACTCAGTGGCTGTTTTATGTGCAATTATCGCACTACAGCAACAAAAAGCTACAGCAGCAACGCTATCTAACGGCTGGAATTATGCGATCGATTCCTTCAGCGACGGTGTGACAGGGACTCAAATCGGCGGTGGCCAATTTGAATTTTACGGCATCGCCATCAAAGAAACATCAGATACAGCTTTCATCGCGATTAACTCCAATCTGAGTTTAGCAGGATATGCCGACCCACTAACTCAAAGAGGCAACATCAACTACGGCGATTTATTCTTCAATTTTTCCGGTCAAAACTTCAAGACAGCTAACGCAAACGGCAGCTTGTTTGGTATCCGCTTTGCCGGAGGAAATGACTCCAGCGTAGCCACAACAGGCATTTACAGTAACGTTACTGCTAAGAACGTCACCCAAATTAACTCTGGCTTTACAAATATAAGTCAATTCAACGATCGCGTTCTATCAGCAGGTGGAACGCCGTCTATGGGAGATTTAGCTGCCACCGACCCCTATTTTGAACAAACAGGTAACTGGACTGTTCTCAACTCAATTGCTACGGGTACAAAAGTAGGAGAAATCAATCTTTTAACGCCAGCAACTTTGAGCGCCCTCGGTCTTAATTTCGCTCAGTTTAATGCAGTAGGTTCTCAAACAATCGGATTCAGTTTCAATAAATCCTCAATGCCTTCGGGGAACTATATTGCTAACTTTTTTGCCGAGTGCGCTAACGATGCGATCGCCATTAAAGGCTCTTTTGAACAAGGCTCTGCTGAACCAGTACCAGAACCTGCTACTATCTTCGGTACTTTAGCCGGATTTGGGATTCTAGGCATTGGTGCGGCGAAACGCAAAATTCAGCGCAAGATTAGCTGAAATGGATTTTAGATCGCTCCCCGTAGGGACACGGCAATGCCGTGTCCTGCACTTCATAAACTGCAATCTGCTGTATCTACTACTCCTCTAAGCTAGATTGAAATTGGCAGCATTAATCTGGCTGGCAGACACCCCATTGAGAGAGGCTAAAATTTCACCTGTTGCTGACAAACGGATGAAAGTTGCACTGTTTTCTTGAGTAATTGACAGTTTGGAAAAAGTGAGATTGTTGGCGAGTATTAGCAAATCTTTGCCATCCTCAAAATCCAAGATAGTATCGATGCCAGAATTGGTGGAAAGCAAGAATCGGTCGTTGCCAGCACCTCCTGACAAAACATCACTTCCCAAACCGCCAGTCAGCAAATCATCACCGTTACCACCCAGTAGAAGATCGGTGCCATTACCGCCATTCAAACTGTCATCACCGCGGCCCGCAAACAAAACATCATCACCGCTACCTCCCAGCAATGTATCGTTACCATTGCCACCATAAAGAGTGTCATTCCCAAGGCATCCATCTAGCAAATCATTATTTTGATTTCCGCTTAAGAAATCATTGCCATCGCCTCCGCAGATACTATCATCTCCGAAGTTACCGTAAAGACTATCCTCACCTTCGCTGCCAAAGATAATATCATTTCCCTTACCCCCCAATCCGATATCATTTCCTTTATCGCCGTCGATAAAATCAGCACCGGCATTGCCAAAAAGTAAGTCGTTGTCTTCCTGACCATTTATCGAATCGTTGCCCCGATCGCCGAAAATGATATCTTCACCTTCACCGCCGAAAATGATATCATTGTGTTTGCCACCCAACAGGATATCATCTCCCCGATCGCCACTAATAAAATCATTTTGTTTGTTGCCGTAAAAAGTATCGTTGTTTTCGCCCCCATATAAGTTGTCATTGCCGAAACCCGCATCGAATATGTTCGGATTTGAACTGCCGTAAAAAGCGTCATTATCGGGAGTACCAAACTGGATTTCACCGCTGCCATTGCTGGTGATAATATTTTCAGCTTCATTGGGTAAATCCAAATTTGGATATTTAATAGTATTGCAAATGCAATCACTTTCAGTTGAACTTGGTGTCGGTGTTGCCAATGGTGTCGGCGTCGGAGTTTCCGATGGTGTGGGAGTTGGTGAAGTCGGAGTTTCCGATGGTGTGGGAGTTGGCGTCGGTGTCGGCGTCGGCGTCGGCGCTGGTGTTGGCGCTGGCGTCGGAGTTTCCGATGGCGTTGGCGCTGGCGTCGGTGTTGGCGTCGGTGTTGGCGTCGGCGGTGTCGGCGTTGGTGTTGGCGCTGGTGTCGGTGTCGGTGGTTCTGGTGTCGGCGTTGGTGTGGGCGTCGGCGGTGTCGGCGTTGGCGGTGTCGGCGTCGGTGTGGGCGCTGGTGTCGGTGTCGGTGGTTCTGGTGTCAGCGTTGGTGTCGGTGGTTCTGGTGTCGGCGTGGGTGTTGGCGTCGGCGTCGGTGTCGGTGTCGGCGCTGGCGTCGGTTCTGGTGTCGGCGTCGGTGTCGGCGGTGTTGGTGTCGGTGTCGGCGGTGTTGGTGTCGGTGTCGGCGGTGTTGGTGTCGGTGTCGGCGTTGATATAGGTATTGGTGTTGGCGTCGGCGGTGTCGGCGTCGGTGCAGTGTAATTAATAATAGTTGTGGTAGCGGTATCAGTGGTAATTATTGGTGTTACCGCTGCGATGCCTGTAGGATCTGACAGGGTGACTGCTATAGTTTCATCGGGTTCAACCGTGGTGTCGCCCAACACATCCAGAGTGATGGTTTTTGATGTTTCACCCGTCGCAAAATCAATCGTGCCAGTAGCATTTTTTGCCCCAGAAGTGCCGCCGATATTGTTGTAATCGCTGCCGTTGGTAGCAGTTCCTCCTATTGCATATTTGACGCTACTTGCCCCGTTAGTGACGTTGCTGCGAGTCACAGTGAAAGTTAGAGGTGTTTTGCCGCTATTGCCTTCGTCAATGGTGGCAGTATCGGTGGCAATGGCATAAGCAACAGAAACCGGATCGGAAATAGTTAGTGTGGTTTTTTTTGTGGCACCCGCAACGCCATTGGTAATAGTGCCAAGGTTGAAAATTGCGGTTTCGGCATTTTCAGAGATATTGTCTGGCTTGATAGTAACTGCAATATTCTTGGTGAGTGCGGCACCTGTTGCACCGGCGGGGAATGTAATCGAAGTAGGGGAAAAGGTGTAGTCTGTATTTTGGGTGGCTGTGCTGCTGGAGTCGAGGAGAATTGGCACAACTACATCGTTTAAGGGAGTGCCACCGGTGATCTTGACGGGAATATTAACTACTGTGTCTGTTGTTCCTTCCACACCGCTGTAAGTGGCCGCACCAAAATTAACTGTATTCGATGTATTCAGCAGAATCGAGACAGTTTGACCGGAAGCCGTAGCTATATCCAACTTACCGTCAGCATTAAAATCTCTCGCAACCGCAAAAGCAATATAACCATCAGTGTTCGGGGCCTTCGGGAGCGTAAAGTTGCTGAGAGTACCAAATTTACCCGTACCATCTCCTGACAAGACTGAAAGTTCCTGCTGCACGTAGTTAGACGTGGCTAAATCGAGTTTGCCATCGCCACTAAAATCCCCTGCAACCACAGATTCGGGACCTCCAAATAGATAAGGTGTGACACTAAAGTTGTTAGCAGTATCAAAATTACCCGTACCATCTCCCAAGAAGACTGAGACAGATTGATTCAAGTTGTTATTAGCCGCAATATCGAGTTTGCCGTCGCCATTAAAGTCGCCTGTGACGACAGTGCGAAACTCAGTTCCGGGGGAGGTAAGGTTAACGGGGGAGTTAAAGTTGCCTTTACCATCTCCTAAGAAAACGGAGATGTTATCAGTCAGTTCATAGTTCGACGTGACTAAATCGAGTTTGCCGTCGCCGTTGAAGTCGGCTGTGTCAAGAGTAAACTTGCGTGCTTGTGTGTTAATCTTAACGGCAGTGCCAAAGCTACCAGCACCGTCTCCCAAAAGTATTGAAATGAAGTTATCCAGATAAGGAGTTGTGGCTAAATCTAACTTACCATCTCCATTAAAGTCACCGGTTACGATCGAAGCATGATCTATATTTTCACCAAAGTTGGTAGGATCGCCAAAACTGCCAGTACCTGTCCCCAGCCGGATGGAAACGAAATTGCCGTTACCTTGTCCATCCTTACGATTGGCTACAGCTAAATCGAGTTTACGGTCTCCATTAAAGTCGCCCACTACAACGCCAGTGGGATTCTCCTTACCTGCTGGCTTAAGTAAGCTGATAGGAGTACCAAAGCTGCCCGTAGTGCCCGTCCCCAACAATATGGAAATATCTCTTGGGAAGAAGCGATCCTGCTTACCTGTCACTACTAAGTCGAGGAAACCGTCACCATTAAGGTCGCCCGTATCAATGTCTCCAGCATTTGGTACAGTATAGTTCCTGGCTTCACTGAAGGTTGCAAGGACGTGGCTGTATGCTGCTAGAACTTCAGGCCGAAATGCTAAAGAGGCTGCTATTTTCCCGGTTGTCACTTCTAGTTCCCAGTCCCCACCTTTTGCTACACTTCCGGTGAGGTTTTTGGAGGCGGCAACGTTGGTATTTGTGAGTTGGGCGATGCGCTGGATGAAGGTGAAGGATGTCAATGCAACATTGCAACCGTAAATCAGAATCTCCGCACCCTGAGTTAAAGCACTCCGCCACTGCTGCAATTTCTCGGAATAAGTTTCCAGATTTTCAGAACACAATCTAGTTTTGCCCAGTTGCAAGCTACCCGGAGCACCGTGAGAAACTATGTGAATGCTGTCAATATTGGTACGAAGAGCTAAAATTTCCGTAATTTGGTCGATCGCATCTCTGTCCCCATCCAAAACCACTACTTCCTTACCCGGTGTTACCCCGGCAATCAAACTTTGATAATCTTCAACTTGAGAATCGATAAAGGCGATCGCACTTCCTGAAACTTGAGTATTTAATTTTGGCATCAGATACCTACTGCGGGTTGAAAAAAGAGTAAAAAATTTGTTGTCTCAACCATAAGGGTTTATCGCATAAAACTCTGTAAAGATTTATTGATAAATAAGCCAGTAGGGACACGGCATTGCCGTGTCCCTACAATTCACAAACCTGGAATACGCTGTAAGCTGTCGCGCATTTAAATTGTATTTTTGGGCGGGCGGGACGCCCACCCCACAAGAGTTTGATTGTTTTTTGACATACAATTTAAATGCAGAACAGCTTATCCACTTAGTCCCTAGCAAATGAAGCGAAGCATCTCGCCCGATGCTTTGCTTCACTGCGTTTCGATTGACTCAGGACAAGTAAGCTTTTATCGCAAGCGATCGACGGAGTTGATAAGCTGAGGCGCATCTAAATTTGACAGTCAAATTCGAGCAAATTCTTGTGGGGAGTAGGGGTTGGGCGTCCCGCCCGCCCAAAAATACAATTTAGATGCGTAGCAGCTTAATAGGGGCGATCGATAAGACTGGTAAATTATCGAGAGATAAAATGCGCCCAAACATTCCCATCTGGCCCCGCAACTTGATTGACGTAACTGTAGGGATACATCAACTTTCTCCCCTCAGTATCGCTGTAACCAGTGAGTGCATCTCCCCAAGGATCTTGTACGATATAACCCTGAGAATTGTAGCCAATTAAAGTAATAATGTGACCGGCCGCAGTAAAATCTCCCGCTAAAACTACCGGCCGCCGATTCAGCAATTCCGATCGCACATCGGCCCACATACGAGTCGTACTAAAACTTGTCTTAAACCCGTAAGCTTGAATCAGTGCCGAAAGTACGTTGTGATCGGTTTGAGAACCCTGACCGGCATAGTCGAAACACCACTGCAACAACTCATCCTCCAACTGTCCCCCCCACTGAGAACGAATGCCGTAGTAATAAAATACCATCGCGATCGCAGTTACGTTGCAAGTAGACCAGTCAAAACGCGGATTGTCCCGCTGCGAAAAATACGGCACGTTCAATTCCACATTGTTCGGAACCGGATCGAAAATTTTATCTCCCCGCTTGAACTGAACAAAACTAGGAAAAATATAACCTGTATTGCCCAAATTCGGCAGTTCTTCAGTCAGGGAAACTTTCAGGTGAGATCCTTCCAAACCGTAGCTTTCCACGCCGTAAACTCGACCTAAAGGCAGCGTAGTTTTCTCGGTACTGCTCAGGCTAGCAGCATCTACCGGCCGTTTTTTAAACACAGTTGCTTGCAGGATTGTCATCGTCAAAGCACCGGGGTCAAAGGGAACTTCTTTGCCGTCTTTTTTGATTTTAACGTCCTGCCAATAAATAAATCCGATATTGCCGAAACCGGGAATAGATTCGGCGAGAGTTACTCGGAAATGCCCCAAAATGCAGGCATAACCAGTAATGGCATAGGTGCTACCTAAAAGTATGTCAGCAACTTGATTTGCAGGCAGTTTAGAGGAATCTTCGGGTTGAGCTTTAATCTGAGTGGTTTGAGTTACCAACAGTTGAGCGCTGACGTTGCTATTCGGTACGTCGGCCAGATCGAATTTTAGGATTTGAGTACCTTTGGCCAACTGAACGTCGGGTTCGTAAAAATAACCAAAAGTGCCGATCGGCGAAATTGCTGAATCCACAACCACCTTGAGATGCCCGTCAATAAATCCGTACTTGCTAACTGCCAAAGTCTGACCTGCTTTGACAAGAACTTTTTGCTGATTGTTGAGCCGGGAAGCATCAAGCGGAGCTACCTTAAACAAAGTGTCAGAAACTATCTTTAAGGTCAAACCTTTTCCGACTGTCAGCGGATCGGAACTTACGGTAATGTAAATTATTTGGCTGCCAGTAACGTTGCCTTTGCTGTCAGTTGCCCGCAACCTGAGCCAGCGAGCTCCAGCTACGCTAAATCCTTTAGGAAAATTCACTTGCCAAGTGCTGGCTTGTTGGTTTAGCGTGACGCTTAGCGGAAATTTATCCTCAGCTATCACCTCAACTTTTGCGGCTTGTTGCCGGTCAAAAGTACCCCGAAGGACGATCGGCTGATTTATTAAAACTTCTGAGGGCCCTTGATAAGTTAAATTCACAGCGGGATTGAAAGATTTGCCACCGCGGCTGAATTGCACAAAATCGGGATAAATGAAACCCGTATTGCCAAATTGCGGCAAATTCTCGTTCAGCGAGACTTTAATGTGGCTTTGTTCGATCGAGAATCCGGCAATTCCGTAAATCATTCCCGCCGGCAAAGTAAATTTTTCTTGGGGTGGCAGGTTAGCAGCATTTACAGGCTGTTTTTTGATCGCAGTAGTTTTGATAACAGTCATCGTAACTGCATTTGTATCAAACGGAATTCCCCTCCCGTCTCGCAAAATTTGGACGTGCTGCGAGTACAGAAATCCCGAAGTTCCTAAGTTAGGAACTGCCCGAGCAAAAGCGACTCGAAAATGGTTTTCCACGCAAGCGTAGCCGAGAATATTGAAAGTTTCTCCCGGGTTAAATTGTAATTTCTGAGTTTGTCCTAAAGTAGTAGAATCTGCCGGGTTGAGCTTTAACCAGGTCTTTTTGATAACCCACAGTAACTGCATTCCAGGTGGCGGGGCGGGCAACTCGGCGCGATCGAATATGAGAATTTTTGCGCCTTTGGCGACGAGTACGTGTTTTTCGTAGAAAAAGCCGGACTTTCCCACCGGAGAAATTGCATTATTTAGTTGAATGTTCAGGTGTCCGTCTTCTAACTCGTAGTCGGTAATTTGATAAGTTTTACCTGCGGGTATTTCCGCTTTTTGCTGCGGGTTTAGATTGCTCGCGGGCAGTGTTCCGGCTTTGAATACGGTATCTCTGAGAGTAATTAACGTGAAAAATTGAGCGGGTGACTTAGAAGCAGGATTAACTTTGATGTTAACTGTTTTTTGGCCGATAACTTTGCCGGTCTTATCAGTTGCCCTCACCTGCACTGCGCGAGTTCCTGCGCTATCGAATCCTTTTTCTAAACTGATGTTCCAAATGCCTGTAGATAGATTTATCCCGACATTCAGGGCATTTGAGCCTTCTGCTGCTGAAATCGCCGCCACTTGATTTTTGTCAAAACTGCCAACTAAGACAGCGGCTCGATTTGCCTCAATTTCTTGTGGGCCTAAGTAGCTCAAAATAATGTTGCTGCTTGTCATTTCAATCTCCTCGAGCGATGTTTGCAGTTAAATCTGGCTTTAAAATTTTCACAAATCTGGTAATTGTTCAGTTATAACAAGAATAATATCTATTCAGCGCTTCATCGGAATTGATATTACCCACAGTCAGGACGCGGCGCCGTGCCGTTTCCCGAAAATTAATCGGGAGATGGTTACATCCGAGCGAGGAAGATTGATTATTTTGGGGTAAGGAAACGGCATTGCCGTGTCCGACCTTGCCGTGTTGTCGGTGGCTGTATTCGATCGCACTCTGAGGGCAATTTCATCTGTAACCGGAATTGCTATAACTTCTAATTTTATCAATACAACTGCTCGATCGCAAATAAAACCGCCCCTAGATTTAGTCTAAGGGCGGTAAGTACCTTTGAGTTCGATCGACTAAACTATGGTTACAAGAATATCTTGAGCGTGAGAGTCAACTTTCAGATTTTCTCCTTCATAAACCTGAATAATTTTGCCTGTACCGTCGATGACGAAAGTAACGCGCTTGGCATAATCGCCCTTCTCGACATCGTAAGCTTTGGTAATCGTGCCATCAACATCTGCTAATAGCTGGAAAGGCAAACCGTATTTCTCTGTGAACTTTTGGTGCGATTCTTCGTTGTCTCGGCTGACACCGAGAACTACTATATCTTTGCCCTTGTATTCTTCATGGGCTGCTTTGAAGCTTTGGGCTTGTCTTGTGCAGCCTGGGGTGTCATCTTTGGGGTAGAAATACAAGATTACGGTTTTACCGGCGAATTCGGAGAGGGAGACGGTGTTGCCGTTGGTGTCTTTGGCGGTAAACTGAGGGGCAGCGCACCCAACTGGTAAAGTCATAGTTTTGTTTCCCTTGTTTGGTTTTTCTTGCAGTTCCTCAACTTATTTTAGTTGGTTCTGTCGCTTTGCAAGAGACCTTTGCTAAAAATCGCGATCGCCCCTAGTATCAATTCCGGTTGCACTCAGACATGATATCAATTCCGGTTGCACCGGAATCATATAGAGGAGACGGCAGTGCCGTGTCCCTACAATATTATTTTGGGTAGGGACACGGCAATGCCATGTTCTGGCTACCGTGATTAATTGTAGGGAAACGGCACTGCCGTTTCCTGGTTGCTAAGAGGTTCTACACACCAACCGGTTGAGCTGCTGCAGCCATCATAGAAGGATCGATCGCAATTCCTAAACCTTCTGCAACTTGGCGGCCGTAATTCGGATCGGCGCGGAAGAAATGGCACAGTTGGCGCATCTGAATCTCCGGTTTTGCTGCACTCAAACTGTCCACAATGTTAGCGACAAGCCGCTGCTGTGCGTCGGGTTTCATCAAGCGATAGAGGTCTCCTGCTTGGGTGTAATCGTCATTGCCCTTACGGTGATCGTAGCGATCGACTTTGACATTTCCTAAGTCCCAAGCTGGGTCAGCATAAGCACAGTTTTGCTTCGGCGCGTCCTCGTGGCTGTTGGGTTCGTAGTTCGGCCCGCTACCACCGTTGTTACCCAGTGCCATTGCGCCATCCCGTTGATAGTGCATCACCGGACACTTTGGTTGATTGACGGGCAATTGCTGATAGTTTGCACCGAGACGGTAGCGTTGAGCATCTGCATAAGACATGATGCGAGATTGCAGCACTTTGTCTGGAGAGAAGCTAATACCTGGAACGACATTAGAAGGAGAAAATGCCGCCTGTTCCACTTCAGCAAAAAAGTTTTGTGGATTGCGATTGAGTTCAAGAATTCCCACATCAATTAATGGAAACTCTGAGTGTTTCCACACTTTCGTCAAGTCAAAGGGGTTTTCGCGATACTCTGCGGCTTGGGCCTCGGTCATTACTTGAATGCAAAACCGCCATTTGGGATAATTACCTTGCTCGATCGACTCAAACAAGTCGCGAGTCGCATGATCGGGGTCTTCGCCTTTGATCTGCGTCGCTTCTTCGGCGGTGAAATTATCAATACCTTGCATGGTTTTGAAGTGGAATTTGCACCAAACCCGTTCTCCTCGATCGTTGATGAGGCTGAACGTATGGCTGCCAAAACCGTCCATGTGGCGGTGGTTTTTCGGCGTACCGCGATCGGAAAACAGAATTGTCACCTGATGCAAAGCTTCTGGACTCAGAGACCAGAAATCCCACTTCGCGTCAGGATCTTTGAGATGCGTTTGGGGATGGCGCTTTTGGGTGTGGATAAAATCAGGGAATTTCAGGGGATCGCGGATGAAGAAAATAGGCGTGTTGTTGCCTACTAAATCCCAGTTGCCTTCTTCAGTGTAGAACTTCATCGAAAAACCTCTGGGGTCACGTTCGGCATCCGCTGAACCTTGTTCGCCGCCTACGGTAGAGAAACGCAGGAGAACCTGAGTTTGTTTGCCAACTTCTGAGAATAGCTGAGCTTTGGTGTAGCGAGTAATGTCATGGGTGACGGTAAACGTGCCAAATGCAGCGGCTCCTTTTGCATGGACAACGCGCTCAGGAATGCGTTCCCGGTTGAAGTGAGCCAGTTTTTCCATCAGGTGAAAATCCTGCATGAGGATAGGCCCGCGTTCACCCGCAGTCAAGGAATTCTGGTTATCTGCAACCGGAATTCCGCTAGCGGTTGTCAATGTTTTGTCTTCTGTCATAGTGGGTAAATTGATTGCTGCATCCTAAGTATTCTATACCTTTCTGGGACCGAGGTGTTTCTGCGGTCGTAATTCTCAGATGGGCGACTGTGTGTTAAATTATTGGTGTTTGATCCTATTGTTATAAAAATTTTGTAATAAAGGTAACAAATTTATGAAGCTCGATATTTTTAAGTATGTGTATAATAAAGGTCTGCCTGGTGAATGGCGAGTCGAAGAATGTCAATTAAGCCCAATAAATTTAATTGTAGGTAAAAATGCTAGTGGTAAATCAAAAATTGTGAGAACCATATATACTCTGTCACAGTTACTATCAAATAGTAGGTCTCTTCTTCCACAAGCCAAAAGCTCTGAATGGCATTTGTTGTTTGATATTGATCGGTCTGAAGAAAAAACAGAATATATATTGAAAATAGAGAAAGGTCTTGTAATTAAAGAAAAATTAATTATAGGCAGTAAAAGCAATGAGCCACTTTTAGATAGGGATGAATCAGGCAAAGGTACTATCTTTGCTAAAGAACTTGACCAAGATATTCGGTTTCAAACTGACCCAACAGAACTCGCAGTAGTTAAGCGTAGAGATTCTATTCAGCATCCATTTTTAGAGGATTTATATCAATGGTCTAGTTCCCTAAGATTTTATGAGTTTGGAACAGAACTAGGTAAGAATTTTATGTGGGTTCCTCCCTTTCCTCGAGACCGAGAATTATCAAAAAATGAGATAAAGGTCAAAGATGCTAGGTCTGTTGTCGGTATATTTGTGCTGGGAAAACAGGAAATTGGCGAGCAGTTTATAGACGCAATTATCTCTGATATGACGAAAATTGGTTATCAGTTATTAGAAGTTGGAATAAAAGTGCCATCTTTCATCAATTCCGATATTTCTGCTGCTGATAGTTCAGAGGAAGTACCACAATCTCTATACATTAAGGAAGCAGATTTAACTTCCGTGACAGAACAATTAGAAATGTCACAAGGAATGTTTCGAGCTTTATCATTGTTTATTCAAATTAACTACTCTTTACTAGCGAGTAAACCTAGTTGTATTGTGATTGATGATATTGGAGAAGGGTTAGATTATCAACGCTCTTCGTCTATAATTAAACTTCTAATAGACAAAGCTAAAACAGGATTAATTCAACTTATTATGACTACCAATGATGAGTTTATTATGAATGGTGTTCCGCTAGAATATTGGTCATTGATTGAACGAACTCCTGGGAGTGCAAAATTACATAATATTTATAATTCACGGGAGAAGATTGAGGAGTTTGAGTTTATTGGACTTAATAACTTTGATTTGTTCACCAGTGAGTTTCTGTTACAAAAAGAAGGTGATGAAGAGGCAGCATAAATTATGACACCAAAGAAAATTGCTTGTTTTGTTGAAGGACAAACAGAACAGATATTTGTTGAAAGGTTATTTCAGGAAATTGCTGGTCATAAAAAAATATCTATTGAAACTTATAAATTTCAAGGCGGTAAAGATAATCGTAGAATTCAACCACTTAAATTAAGTACCATAAAAAATGCTCCTTTTTTTGTCCTTTTATATGATTGTGGTAATGATGCTCATGTAGTTTCTGATATCAGAAAACAGCATCAGAGCTTAATCAAGAAGGGTTATGAAAAAATTTTAGGGCTTAGAGATTTATACCCAACACCTTTAGGGAAAAAAGAAGAAATAGAAACAGGAATCAGAGGATTGTTGAAACCTTTGCAAAAAATAGGAGTTCCAATTTCTGTAATTTTAGCTGTAATGGAAGTTGAAGCATGGTTTTTAGCAGAATGGAATTATTTGGCTAAAGTAGATAATCGTTTAACCTGTGATTTTATCCTACAAAAATGTGGTTTAGACCTAAGAATGATCGATCCTGAACAAAGGGCACATCCTAGTCAAGATTTAGATGAAATTTATCGATTAGTAAGTAGAAATTATGAGAAAAGTGAAAAAGCATCGCAAGAGATTATAAATAATCTTGATTATGAAATTTTGTATTTGCACTTGGTTAACAGTGTTAAGCAACTCAAAAGGTTTATTGATGAGATAGATAGTTTCTTGGTTTAGTAAATCAACCGCCAAACTTACCATATAATCTGTAACAATTAAAAATATAGTACCTGTTCAGAGGTTTTTTGAATGACTTTTATCCCATCCGAAGCGTTTAAATCTATTAGTTATCCCAGCCGCACCGTCAAAAGAGCCGATCGCGCCGTCCGCTGTTCCCCTTTTCTATTACACTTCTTCCAGACAATCCGCGATAACAGTGTTTTCCTAACTGCGATCGCCTCAAATTCCGGTGTCGAAAGCGGCTACACCCGATCGCCCGTATCCGAACTCGCAGCCGAAAACTCCCTACTCTGGCTGATCCAAGTCGGCGTACTGCGGCGGGAAGTAGACGGACAAGGCATTACCGACAGTTTTCGCCTCACGCCCCTGGGCCGCCAACTCGTGGAAAAATGGGAACAGCAAGGACAGGGAGTGCCGGCCGCGTCATTGTGCGATCGTATGGGAAATGCCGTCAGCCGCGGGTTGGGAATATTTCTATAACCGGAATGGCGGCTAATAAGTGGTTGAACCTTAAAATTTAAGCTTTTGGGCGGGCAAGATGCCCACCCCACAAGAGTTTGAAGAAATCCACCCCACAAGCAAATTTACTCTTTGTGGAACAGGCATCTTGCCTGTTCTTGAGAGATGTGAGTATAAATTAAATGCGCGATCGCTTAACTAATACAAATTCAACTTAAATCAAATTAAAACAATGGTTCAAACCCCGACTAAATCTTTGAATCTCGATGAATTTCTCCAACTGTCGGAAACCAAACCCGCCAGCGAATTCATCGACGGTCAAATTATCCAGAAACCTATGCCCCAAGGAAAACACAGCACAATTCAAAGCGATTTGGGTGCTGACATCAACCGGGTACTCAAACCCCAACGCATCGCCCGCGCCTATCCAGAATTGCGCTGTACCTTTGGCGGTCGATCGACTGTACCCGATCTTGCAGTCTTTACCTGGGAACGCATTCCCCGCGACGAAAACGGCGAAGTCGCCAACACCTTCGCCATCGCCCCCGACTGGACAATCGAAATCCTCTCCCCAGACCAAAGCCAAACCAAAGTCGTCCGCAATATCCTTCACTGTCTCGCCCACGGAACTCAGATGGGCTGGCTGATTGACCCGGAAGAAGAACTGGTGTTTGTCTATTTTGCCGATCGCACCATAGCATTTTTTGAAGAACCGGGCGATCGCATCCCCGTTCCAACCTTCGCCGAATCCTTTAATCTCACCGTCGGTGAAATGTTCAGTTGGCTGACTCAGTAGCGCCACCTCGGTTTAGGAATGATTTAACCGCAGAGGGCGCAGAGGGCGCAGAGGAAGAGAAGAGAGATATCTCTACGGATTTGCTGCGATCGAATGTGCGGTCGATCGCTTATACTAGAATATCTGGCTGTCAACACTTCAAGGACGAGAGAGGACTTGCGTTCCTCACTACAAACTTAATTATGATTATTTAACCGGACTTGATATCATCTCTCAAATAACCGCAAACTACTAACAACTAACTACATAAAAAGTTTGTCAAAAATGGAAGCTAAATCTTACAAAGACACGGTAAACCTGCCCAAAACCAAGTTTGATATGCGCGCCAACGCCGTCAAACGGGAACCAGAATTGCAACAATTTTGGGCAGAGGAACACATCTACGATCGCCTCTCCCAGAATAACCCAGGCGACTTGTTCATCCTCCACGACGGCCCGCCCTACGCCAACGGACAACTCCACATCGGCCACGCCCTCAACAAAATCCTCAAAGACTTTATCAACCGCTACCAAATGCTGCGCGGCAAAAAAGTCCGCTACGTGCCCGGTTGGGATTGTCACGGATTGCCGATCGAACTTAAAGTATTGCAGAACATGAAATCGGAGGAGCGGCTCAATCTGACTCCGATCGAACTCCGCCGCAAAGCCTCCGCCTTCGCGCAGCAAACAATGGAACAGCAGCGCGAATCCTTCCAGCGCTACGGCGTTTGGGGCGACTGGAAACACCCGTATTTAACTCTGAAACCCGAATACGAAGCCGCCCAAATCGGCGTATTCGGTCAAATGGTGCTCAAAGGCTACATCTACCGAGGCTTCAAACCGGTTCACTGGAGTCCGAGCTCGAAAACAGCCCTCGCCGAAGCCGAACTGGAATATCCCGAAGGCCACACGTCGCGCAGCATCTATGTCGGCTTCCACGTGAAAAAATTGTCAAAATCTTTGCAACAGAAGCTCAAGCGCTATATGCCGAGCCTCTGGGCGGCGATTTGGACTACTACCCCCTGGACAATTCCGGCAAACTTGGCGATCGCAGTCAATCCCGAACTGACTTATGCGGTGGTGGAACCGCCGGCAAATTCCCACATCGCACAACAATTTATGTTAGTAGCTGTCGATGCGGTCGATCGGCTGTCGGCAACTTTTAACACTCAATTAAAAATACTTGCCACCTTCTCAGGTAAAGAATTAGAAGGCTGCATCTACAAACACCCGCTGTTCGATCGCGAAAGTCCAATTGTTGCCGGCGGCGACTACATTACCGCTGATTCAGGGACGGGATTGGTGCACACTGCACCGGGGCACGGACAAGAAGACTTTATCGTCGGAAAACGCTGCGGTTTACCAGTTTTAACACCTGTAGATGAGAACGGAAATTTCACCGCAGAAGCCGGACAGTTCGCAGGTTTAAATGTGCTCGGAAACGGCAATGCCGCAGTGATTGATGCCCTTGCCGAAGCAAATTGTTTGATTAAAGAGGAAAGTTACGCTCACTCTTATCCTTACGATTGGCGCACGAAAAAGCCGACTATTTTTCGGGCGACGGAACAGTGGTTTGCGTCGGTGGAAGGGTTTAGAGATGAAGCCTTAAAAGCGATCGCCGATGTGAATTGGATTCCCGCGCAAGGGGAAAATCGGATTACTGCAATGGTTAGCGATCGATCGGATTGGTGTATTTCTCGCCAGCGGACTTGGGGCGTTCCCATTCCCGTATTCTACGACGAAGAAACCAACGAACCGCTGTTAAATGAAGAAACGATCGCCCACGTGCAAGCCATTTTTGCCGAACGCGGTTCGGATGCTTGGTGGGAATTGTCGATCGCCGAATTGCTGCCGGAATCTTACCGCAACAACGGCCGCACTTACCGCAAGGGAACCGACACGATGGATGTGTGGTTTGACTCCGGTTCTTCTTGGGCCGCAGTTGCCAAAGGTCGATCGGAATTGAAATATCCTGCTGATATGTATTTGGAAGGTTCAGACCAACATCGGGGATGGTTTCAATCCAGCTTGCTTACGAGTGTAGCAACTAACGGCGTCGCTCCTTACAAAACAGTTTTGACTCACGGTTTTGTGCTCGATGAAAAAGGCCGCAAGATGAGCAAATCTGAAGGCAATGTCGTCGATCCGGCCGTCGTAATTAAGGAATATGGAGCCGATGTTTTGCGGTTGTGGGTGTCTTCGGTAGACTACTCTGCCGATGTGCCTTTGGGCAAAAACATTCTCAAACAGCAGTCGGATGTTTACCGCAAAATTCGCAATACAGCTAAGTTTTTGCTGGGAAATTTGCATGACTTCGACCCGGCAAAAGATGCTGTTGCTTACGAGGAATTGCCGGAACTCGATCGCTATATGCTGCACAGAATGGGCGAAGTTTTTGCGGAAGTCCAAGATGCTTTTGAAAGTTTCCAATTTTCGCGATTTTTCCAAACTGTGCAGAATTTCTGCACGGTGGATTTGTCGAATTTTTACTTGGATATTGCCAAAGACAGACTTTACATCAGCGCCAAAGATGCCCGTCGCCGCCGCAGTTGTCAGACGGTGATTGCAATTGCTGTGGAGAATTTGGCAAAGGCGATCGCACCTGTTTTGTGTCACATGGCTGAGGATATTTGGCAGTACCTTCCCTATCCGACTCCTTACAAGTCAGTATTTGAAGCCGGCTGGGTGCAAATTGATGCAAAATGGCACAATCCAGAATTGGCTACTCGCTGGCAGTATTTGCGGCAAGTTCGCGGCGAAGTTAACAAGGTTTTGGAAAAAGCCAGGATTGAAAAGGCGATCGGTTCTTCTTTGGAAGCTAAGGTTTTGGTGTACGTTCCCGATGTTGAGAAAAGACAGCAATTGCAAGCTTTGAATCCCAGCAGCGAAGAATTGGTGGATTATGTGCGATCGCAAAATTCAGTCATCGAGTTAGCCGCAGAAGAGAAAGCAAAAGCAGCACAAGATAAACAGGAAGAACAAGCGGCAAAAGTTGCCAAAGTCTTGACAGAAAACACAGTTTATGTTGAGGCGGAAACGATCGCAGAAAAGAGCGATCGATCTTCTGCGATCGTACAGTATTCTGCCCCTGAACCGTCGGCTTTAGATTGGCAGCAAATTTTAGATCGAAGCGTCCAGTTTGTGGCGGATCTGCCTGAATACGCGGGCAACTTTTTTACAGAATACCAAAAAGTTTTGGTAACACTTGGGCTGTTAGCCTCTGTGTTGATAACCGGCAGAGTAACGCTGGCGATTTTGGATACTATGAATCAGATTCCGGTATTGGGAAGCCTATTGGAAGTCATCGGCATCTTATTTACAATCTGGTTTGCTTTCCGTCACTTGTTGTTTGCCGCCAACCGTCAAGAAATTGCAGAACAAATTGATTCGCTGACAGCAGATGTGGTGGGCCGGAGTACAGCGCTTGTACTTGCAGAAACAAAGGCGATGGTACTCGCACCGGCATTAGATACGGCGCTTGTGCTTGTAGAAACACAGGCGATCGCACAAACAGCCCCAGCCGAAAAAGTGTTTGTAGAAACACCCCAAATCCCGACAGCAGAATTAGTTGCGATCGAACCCAAACCAGAAATTCCTGCTGAAATAGCTGTAACGCACGATTCTACAATGACCGGCAGCGGTGTAGACGAACTGCGGTATTTGTTCATTACTTCGGAAGTGGAACTGGTAGAATCGAATGCAATTCTGCAAGAATTGCCGTACAGTTTCCAGTCTCCCGAGTTGGCGATTGGTGTAGTCAAAGCAGACGGCGAAAAGTGCGATCGTTGCTGGAATTACTCTACTCACGTCGGAGAGTCGATCGAACATCCGCTAATTTGCGAACGCTGCGTTTCAGCAGTAGACGGCAAATTCTAACCGTATGATGTACACCGCACACCGCTGTAACTGTCATTGCGAGCTATACGCGAAGCAATCGCAGACTCCGTGATTGCTTCACTATCTACTCGTTACCAGGCTGCAGCCTGGTAACGCAGATCCAGAGGCTCTGCCTCCATCTTCCCAGCCGAGGCAGAGCCTCGCTTATATGGGTTCCAAGGCAGAGCCTTGGAACCAGTTAAATCAATCAAACAATGAGTGGGATGGGCTTTGAGCAGCGTCCAGAATATGCTATTTCTTAAAAAAACGGCAGACGATTTCACCAGGGTTGTTTTGTCCAAACGTCAAAACTGTTCCATCTTTCTTAACTGTAGTGCGATCGCGGCAATTGTAGACTTCCAGAGGCTGTTTAACTCCATCAACACTCAGAATTACCCTGTATTCCCAATAATTTTTCGCACTGCGTTTGATATCGACAATGCAAATCTCGCTTCCTCGATAATTGCGGCATACAGAGGCGTCAGCAGGAAGCGCATTCCCGAAAAAAGATATTAATAGCAACAAGCAGCAAACACATTTCATCATCTGCGATCTATTCCACTGCATAACCCGTATACTTTCGCATAAAGGGCGGCTGAAATCCCCAAACAATATCCTCTTTTGGAACTCCGGCTATTACTAAATCTTCAGCAATATCATCTTCAGTGGCATTCCATTGAAGCCAAATTTTCCCGCCCTTGATATCAATGTGAATGCTACAGTGATGCACCCTAGTCTGCTTGTCCCAGCCCACATAAAAGATTTGGTAATGATCTCGTTCTGTATCAAGAATAGTCTCGACTTCAATGTCTCCGTGAGCAGGTTTGCGCTTGCCGTACTCCAGTAACATTTGCTGCACAATTTGCCGATATTTGCTTAATTTTTCCATTCTACAATAACCTCAAGTGCTGTATCATAAACAATCATTTTTACCTGGTTTTCCTCGATCCTTGCTTTCGGGAAATCTAGTTGAAAGAATTATTCATAAGTTATTAACGGCACAGCCAAGTACAAAATGCGATCGGGTGCTTTTTCTTTAAGTGCGGCTCGATAATTAATGAACGGCCCCAATGCTCTGTGAAATTCCGAGATTGCCGACGATTTTGCCAAAAAACTTTTGACCTCAACGGCAATTTTTTCGCCTTCCCTTTCTGCGGCAATCAGCCTTTCTGCTCCCAGATCGATCGACATATCTACACCGCCCACACTAATCGGAAACGGATCGTGGGTAATATGCCAGCCTTCTTTTTGCAAAGCTGTTTTGACAACTTCATGAAAAACATCTCTGGCAGACATAATATATCGATAACTAACTTACTTATTCCTATCTTACCTTTTTCGATAACCAACTGGCAGTATTTGGCAAGCGACTTAGCAATTGGGCGCGCCCTCAAGTCGCGACATCATAAGATAGCTGAACCATACCAGAACTGTATGTCTGACATCCAGTTAACTGCAAAGCTGTAGTATTTATGGGATTAGCAAATAAAGGGATTCCCTCGCCCAAAATAATTGGGTGTACCGAGAGAATCACTTCGTTGACAAAGTTTTGATTCAGGAAATCGCGAATCAGCAGAGCACCTCCCACCAACCAAATATTTTTGCCGTCAAGCAAGCGCAAATCATTGACAAAACTCTCTAAATGTGTTACGAATTCGACATCTGAAGTTGCTTGAAAATCTAGATTTTTTGTAAAAACATAACTCTTTTTTTCCTGGTACGGATACTCGCCAAAAGTTAAAACTTGTTCGTAAGTTTTGCGACCCATGAGAACCGTATCGATGCTATCTAAGAATTTAGTATAACCGTAATTTTGGTCTGTAAACAGCCAGTCAATATCGCCATTCGAGCGGGCGATATAACCGTCCAAACTAGATGCAATGAATAGTACAATTTTACGCATGGCAACACCGAGCTTTTTGGGATGAGTGGGGCGAACATCGCCCCCGTGACCTTAATTTTAAAGGATTTAGCGTCCTGACGGTAGCTTGAGTTTGATAGCCAGTTTGTTGCTGACATCGATCGCCCGATCGGCAAAATCAGTCATGCCTGCGATCGGAATTGCGATCGCTAAAATAGCTGTTAACCTTTTTTAAAATTTTGTTTTATTCCATGAGTTCTCCGGTTTCTTGACCAAGAATTTCAAAGGTGGTACCCGCCACGCGATTTATCCGTGGAATCAATCCAAAATCTCAAATCTCAAATCCTCAAGCCCCCGAATTGATCCGTAGGGTCAATCCAAAATCTAAAATCTAAAATCTAAAATCGAATGACTTCGGCTTCGACATCTTCAATGTCAATAATTATCTCATCTCGAATGTCTTCGGGAAACTGCGCGCAGGTTTCACGCAAAGATGCGATTAATTTCAGTATATCTGCCGTATTGGCGTTATTATTTTGAAGAAATTGGTTATTGCTAACTTCAGCGTTGCCGCTGCCGATAACACCAGACATCTGGCCGTGGAAGTTGTTGGTTTTGGAAGCATCGGCTCTTCCGTACTTAGTATGCCAAATTATTAGTTTTCTGGTGTCCTAAACCATAGCTGGATGGCATTTCAAGGCAATCGCCCCGAGTTGACCAAGTTACCAATGAGCGCAAGCAGATGTAAATAATTCATTCTAAAAACTATTCTCGGCGCGGTTGAACGCTTATCCACAGCTTCAAATATTCAGGTCGAACAGATTCATCAATCTCGTCAGCTAAACTTTCAGGCAAATCGAGTTCGATAATTGACTGCATGGCTCGGATTTTCCTAAAAAAAAACCCTCAACTTTGTGAGGGCTTTGCGATGCCAGGAACGAGACTTGAACTCGTGACACGTGGATTTTCAGTCCACTGCTCTACCAACTGAGCTATCCCGGCTTGTTTTTTCGCGCTTTACTATCTTAGCAGACACATACAGAATTTAGCAAGCACTTTTCTCAATTAATTTTTCGATCGCCCGGAACCGCGCGCCTGTAAGCTAAAAGCTGCAATCTAAAATCCAAAAATCGCAATGGCACAGCAACATCGGGACAGCGGAAGTAAGAGTCTGCTTGTCTTGGGCATAATTTGGCTGCTGGGGGCAATTAGCGATCGCCTCTGGTTTACCCTCGATCGATCCGTCCCCGCGTGGGATCAGGCAGAATACCTGACTAGCACGCTGAATTACTTGCAGGCGTTGCAGCATCCTCAGTGGTTTTCCGGGGAGTGGTGGACAAACTTCTGGCTGCTTTCGACGAAAATTCCGCCCTTGGCGTACATCTTAACGGTTCCGTTTCTTCAGGTTTTCGGTACAGGGGTCGATCGGGCAACCCTAGTTCATTTATTATTTAGTGCAATTCTCCTCGCCTCAGTCTACAGTCTGGGCGTCCAATTATTTAACCGGCAAGTCGGTTTGTGGGCTGCTGCAATTTGCGTTTTGTTGCCGGGACTTTATCGCTTCCGCTTGCAATTTTTGCTCGACTATCCCCTCACTGCTGCGATTACTTTTGCTTTCTATTGTCTGACAATGTGGAAGGCTTCTGAAGGAACAACGAAGAAGGAAGAAGGAAGAAGGAAGAAGGAAGAAGGAAGAGAAATCAAGGAAGATTTTCCCCATTCTCCGGATCTCCCCCTCTCCCCCTCTCCCAATCTCCCCCTCTCCCC